>NZ_JAQZSD010000009.1:0-137510 GCF_028674935.1 Lysinibacillus sp. CNPSo 3705
CATGTTTGATGTCCAAAATTTTGTTTCGTTCACTAACTCGAGGTTAGCTAGTAAAAACTTTATTGATTACGTTTTGCTTGTTCAGTTTTCAAGGTTCATGTCATTATCTTGTAGTGACAGCTTTTATATCATACGATATAAAGGTTTGTATGTCAACAAGTTTTCAAAAATATTTGGAGCGGGTGATGAGAATCGAACTCACGACATCAGCTTGGAAGGCTGAGGTTTTACCATTAAACTACACCCGCATGGTAAATTGTATTTATTTAAAATGGCGCGCCCGACAGGAGTCGAACCCATAACCTTCTGATCCGTAGTCAGACGCTCTATCCAATTGAGCTACGGGCGCATAGTATATTAATTCATAAATTGACTTGGTGCGGCCGAGAGGACTTGAACCTCCACGGGGTTGCCCCCACTAGGCCCTCAACCTAGCGCGTCTGCCGTTCCGCCACGACCGCATTCAATTAGGAACTTTTTCATTATACTATGACAATTCAAAAAGTCAACCTTTTTTCTTAAAAAGATGAGCCATGAAGGACTCGAACCTTCGACCCTCTGATTAAAAGTCAGATGCTCTACCAACTGAGCTAATGGCTCAAATTAAGAAATGAATGGCTGGGGTACTAGGATTCGAACCTAGGCATGACGGAATCAAAATCCGTTGCCTTACCGCTTGGCTATACCCCAATAAGTGGCGGTCCCGACCGGGATCGAACCGGCGATCTCCTGCGTGACAGGCAGGCATGTTAACCGCTACACCACGGGACCAATATTACTATATTTTTATGAATTAAAATAATTAAATGACCCCTACGGGATTCGAACCCGTGTTACCGCCGTGAAAGGGCGGTGTCTTAACCACTTGACCAAGGGGCCATGGCTCCGAAGGCAGGACTCGAACCTGCGACAACCTGATTAACAGTCAGGTGCTACTACCAACTGAGCTACTTCGGAATAATTCATGTTTTGTCGTCGTTATCTTGTCGACTTTTACTATTATAGAGACATCTATAATAAACGTCAACCCTTTTTTATTATTTTTTTCATTCCACTAGTTTTAAACGTCCTAGACACTTGCTACAACAGTATTTCCCTACATTCATTCTAATTTTTCTTACATATAATTGTTGGCATTTTACACATGTATATGTATAAAGGCGACGTTGTTTTTTTTGAGATATTTTAGAGATTTGCAATACTGAGCAAAAACGGGGAGCGTTCACTTTTACTAATAACTCTCGAAAATCTTTGTCTCGATGCTGATACCCTTTGCCTTCCAAGTGCAAATGATAATGACATAATTCGTGTCGAACTATACCTTCTATTTCGCTAATACCATACAATTCATAAGCTTTTGGATTAACTTCAATATTATGCGATTGCAAAAGATAACGTCCACCTGTTGAACGTAGCCTTGAATTAAAATATGCTCGATGCATGAATGGCTTCTGGAAACTTTCTAATGATATTCGACTAACAAGACTTTGTAGTTCCTCATTGTTCATAGCTATATCACCTCTAACAATAAGATACCACACTGCGTAGTATAGACAGTGTGGTATTTATTTATCCCGCATTAACGGATAGTAATTTATCAGTACCGACAGCGAAGCGTGTGCTACAATTACGCCAATGCGAAATTAAATAGTTTGATCTTTAGGAGGTAGCATCGTTAGTGAAATGCGCCCTTTTTTGACATCTATTTGTTCTACCCAAACCGTCACAATGTCACCGAGAGCAACAACCTCTAATGGATGTTTAATACGTCTTTTTTGTAACTTTGAAATATGCACAAGCCCATCCTGCTTTACGCCAATATCTACAAACGCTCCAAAATCAACTACGTTTCTTACTGTACCTTGCAATTCCATCCCAACTTGTAAATCTTCCATTTTTAATACATCTGTTTTCAGCAGTGGCTGAGGGAATGCATCCCGTGGATCGCGACTTGGTTTCATTAATGTATCCACGATATCCTGAATTGTGACAACTCCAATATCTAAAACTTCACTTAATTTTTCTACATCTAGTTTTGCGATGGCTTCCTCTGCCTTCTGCATCCCAAGCTCTTTTTTATCAATTTGTGCTACCTTTAAAATCTGCTCGGCTACACTATAGCTTTCAGGGTGAATGCCCGTAGCGTCAAATGCATTTTTTGCTCCTGGAACACGTAAGAAACCAATTGCTTGTTCATATGTTTTAGCACCAAGTCGTGGAATTTTCTTTAGTTGAGCACGTGTAGTAAATTGTCCAGTTTCCTCTCGTACCTTTACAATATTCTCCGCAACCGTTTTAGATAATCCAGAAACGTATTGTAGTAGGGAAGCTGAGGCTGTATTAACATCAACACCGACTTGGTTTACAGCTGTCTCTACTATAAATGTTAAGGACTCCGTCAATTTCTTTTGAGAGACATCATGCTGATACTGACCTACTCCAACTGCTTTAGGCTCAATTTTAACTAACTCCGACAACGGGTCTTGCAAACGACGCGCAATAGAAATCGCACTACGCTGTTCTACCTGTAAATCAGGAAACTCTGCACGGGCAATTTCAGACGCTGAATAAACAGATGCCCCTGCTTCATTGACAATTACGTAAGCCGTATCAGTTTCAAGCTCATTCAATACATCTGCTATAAACTGTTCTGTTTCGCGTGAGGCAGTACCATTACCAATAGCAATTATCGTTATTGGGTATTTTGCTAAAATCTCTTTCACGACCGCTTTCGATTTTGCGACATCTGGCTTTGGCGGATGTGGATAAATGGCTGTAACCTCTAACATTTTCCCGGTTTCATCTACAACAGCTAACTTACAACCTGTACGGTATGCCGGATCAACACCCAATACATACTTCCCTTTCATTGGGGGCTGTAATAAAAGATTACGCAAATTTTCAGAGAAGATGTGGATAGCCTGAGTCTCTGCCTTTTCAGTAAGTTCATTTCGTAACTCTCGTTCTATAGAAGGCTGAATTAAACGCTTGTATGAATCCTCAATCGCTAGCTTCACCTCGGCAATTGCGGGTGAAGAACCTGTAGCAGGAATCCATTCCTTCCACATAATCATCAATACTCGATCTATTGGTACATGAATTGCTACTTTTATTATTTCTTCTTTCTCACCACGATTTACAGCTAAAATACGGTGTGGAACAATACGATTTACTGGTTCTTCGTATTCGTAATACATTTCGAAAACGTTTTTGTCGTCTGCCTCTGCATTCTTAACACTTGTTACGAGTACGCCATCTTTCCAGGAATACGAACGAATTTTTTCACGGATTGCCGCTTCATCAGCAAAGCGTTCTGCTAAAATATCTCGAGCCCCAGCTAGAGCATCCTCTACATTAGCAACTTTCTCCTCATCTACGAAAGCCACTGCTAATTGTTCTAAAGAATCACTACGATACTCTAATAGAAGATCAGCTAGAGGTTCTAACCCTTTTTCTTTCGCTATAGTTGCCTTTGTTCGGCGTTTTTGTTTATAAGGTCGATATAAATCTTCTACACGCTGTAAAACAGTTGCTGCTTGAATAGCCTGTTCTAATTCAGGCGTTAGTTTATTTTGCTCCTGGATTAATCGTATAACCTCTTCTTTGCGTTGTTCAAGTTGCTGTATGTAGTGATAACGATCCTCCACAGCTTTAATCTGTACTTCATCAAGGGATCCAGTAGCTTCTTTTCGATAACGTGCAATAAATGGCACGGTATTTCCTTCTTCTAATAATTTAATAACAGCATCAGCTTGACCTGGCTTAATAGCTACATCCTTTGCAATTAGCTGTAACATTTGCTTTTGTTCCACATCATCACTACCTTTTTCTTTTCATTTTACCATTACACTTTACTAAAACTGCAAAAAAATAGTCTACTCTAAAAGAAGAGTAAACTATTCAATCAATTATACTTTGGCAAATTTGTGTCTGGAACAGCCACCTCGGCCCAAAAAATTTCAGAGCGAAACACCATCACTTACTAAGATAAATTCCTGTAACTTTTTTATTGCCTTCCTTTGTATTCTCGATACATGCATTTGAGAAATCCCTAATCGTTCCCCAACCTCATGTTGAGTGAGTTGTTCTAAATATGTAAGCTGAATTATCTCCCTTTCTCTCTCATCTAAAATACTCATAGCGTCAGAGACAATCATTCTTTTATTAGCCAATTCAAAGCCATCATCTTCTTTACCCATCATATCTAATAACGTTACTGTGCTATCGTCAGAATCTGACTCTACTGAGTGATCCATAGAAAGAGCATGATAACTACGGCTCATCTCCATAGCCTCTAAAACCTCTTCTTCTTCCACTTCTAATCGATCCGCGATCTCCTTAATAGATGGAGAACGCTGCAACTCAATTGTCAACGTTTCCACTGTTGTTTTAATGCGCGGTCCTAGTTCTTTTATTCGCCTTGGTACATGAACATCCCAAGTTTTATCACGTAAAAAGCGCTTAATTTCCCCAACAATCGTTGGTACAGCAAATGCTTCAAAGTTCCGGCCAACATTAGGATTAAAACGTCTAATTGCACCTAGCAACCCCAGCATACCTACTTGAGCAATATCATCATAATGGGATTTACCGTTAGAATATTTGCGTGCAATGGACTCAACTAAATATTGATAATGCATCACTAAATTTGTTTGTGCTTCATTATCCTCTGTTGATTGATACAACGCAATCCACTTTAATATATCTTCCCCGGACGTAGTATTATGTGGTGATTCTTTCGACATTTTTTTCCACCTGCTCTCTAGCAACATACTTTGTCATGAAAACAGTTACGCCACCATCGTTATTTATCATCACCTCATCCATTAAAGTTTCCATCAAATAAAGCCCTAACCCACCTTCTCGTAAACCCGCAATACCCTCTTCAGGATGATATGGACCAACTTTCGACTTTATTTCTTCAAAATTAAAACTATTGCCGTAATCTGCAATCATCATTTCTAATTTATTTTCATACAAAGCGCAACCAATGACGATTTCTCCTTCTTCTTCGTCCTTATATGCATGGTGTACAACATTCGTTACCGCTTCACTCGCTGCAATTTTTAAATCCTCTATATCATCATAATTAAACCCAACCCGACTAGCTAAGCCAGAAACCGTTAATCGAATCACACTGACAAATTGCGGTTTTGCAGGAACCCTTATCTCAATATAATCAAATTCCTTCATTTTCGTAATTCCACCTTTTTATCAGTTTCAATATCCATTAAATCGCTTAAACCAGTAATTTCAAACAACCTTTGTAATCTATTCGACAAACCTACAAGTTTAACTTTGCCATATTCACGTAACGTTCTTTTATAAAAGGCAACAAAAATACCTAACCCTGTACTATCCATATAATTGACTTGGGATAAATTAAGGACTATTTCTAATCCTTCAGTAATTTTCACTGCCTCTAATTCCTCCCTAAGACGTGAAGCAGTATAAGTATCTATTTCGCCCTCAATAAATCCGTATAATTTATTATCTAGTTCTTTAAAGTGTATCGACATATCCATACAGCACACCTCCACCATATTTGATTAACTCTATTCCCGTAATTACAAAGGTTTAAACCCTATTTTTTTATAATCACAACTGTAAAATCATCAAATAGTTTAAAATCCTGTATTTCTTCAATTTGTTTATAAAGGAGATTACATAATTGTTGAGCTGACAAGTGTTTATTTTCCAATATTAGTGATGTAATGACCTTTCGTGAATTCATTTCATCATGCATTCTGAATTCCGTAACACCATCCGTCATCATTATTACGATATCATTTTCTTCTAAAACAATTTCTTTGTACGAATATTTCGTTTCTGGTAACACCCCAAGTAATAATCCTGTCGATTCCAAAGGAACAAATTGATTATGTTTTGCGCAATAATGGAGAGCTGGCTCGTGACCTGCAGAAGCATAAGAAAAAATACGCTTTCGCAAATCCAAGCAACCGAAAAACATAGAAACGAACATACTGTCGTCTACACTCTTTTCAATTACTCGATTAATAACCTCTAATACATATGAAGGATCTTTATATGCGTATTCTAATGTTTCAAGACCGTATTTCACCATAGACATACATAATGCAGCGGGAACCCCTTTACCTACCACATCTGTCACAGCTACACTCAAATAATCCTCTCGATTGTATAAAAAATGTACATAATCTCCATTCATCTTCCGGTTGGGGATAGATATCATTCCTATATCAATACTTGCAAGTTGTGGTACGTCTGTTTTAAGTAATGTTTTCTGAATATTTGTAGCGATATTCATTTCCATTTCATACTCGGCTTGTTTTTGCAATAAACTTTGGTGCTCCCTATGAGCCATTCCATAGTGCACCATAACTTCGATAAGAAAATCATATGCGAGCTGTTCTTCACTCATTCTACGTGGAAATAGTTTCTCAACTGCGTTTTTATGAACACTTACAACATCCTCTGGAGATATATTCTTTTGGATTAACTGGCGAGTGAAATTTTGAGCAATATACAAATTCTTTTCAGTTTGATCGGTCATATAATCTGCCAAAATCTTTTTATATTGAGATTCTAATTGTTCCAAAAATTCCACATCCTAACGCAACCATTTTTCAGCTCTTATCGTTGTTCCTTCTCCCATAACCGATTGAATAACCATATTGTCCATCAATCGATTAACGCCTGGTAAACCTGCTCCGAGCCCTCCAGAAGTGGAGTAGCCATCCTCCATCACTTTTCGAACATCTTCTATTCCTGGGCCCTGATCAGTTGCAATAACAATTATTTTCTTCTCAGTATCTGTTTCAACTTTTTCAATTTCAATGACACCTATCCTTGCATATAAATATATATTTCGGGCTAGTTCACTTATAGCTGTGGTGATTCGTGCCTGATCAACAGTGTCAAATCCAAGCGCCTTCGCTTCGTCACGCCCCAGTTGTCTTGCTGCTACTATGTCCCACTCAGTAATAATTTCAACCGAAGACTTAATTGTCACTGTTGCCCCCCCAATTCCTTTCGGAGTTATACTCTTTCACTTTAATTATTCAAATTAGCTTATCAATTTTTTACCACGGCGTAATTACACTGTTGCTACAAAAACATTTATTGTTGTTGTTGCTGTTGCTCCGTTAACATTACGCTTTCGCACAAACAAACACCTGTTGCTGTCGCTACGTTAACACTACGCTTTCGCACAAACAAACACCTGTTGCTGAACGAAGATAAAATTCTACTTATATTTTCTTAAATTTCTCGATATTTTTTCAAAAATCTATTCAAAATATAGATCTTGAGTATATCTTAAATCTATTAATACCATTTTTGAATAACGATTTCAATTTATGGTAATAAAGTATTTCAGCGTACAGTACCGATTTCGCCTTGGCGTAATTGTTGCTGTCGCTTCGCTTTCGCACAGAAAACATTTGTTGCTGTCGCTTCGCTTTCGCACAGAAAACATTTGTTGCTGTCGCTTCGCTTTCGCACAAAAAACATTACTGAATAAAAACGAAAAAGCATCGAGATGAAAATCCATCTCGATGCCACTATACACATATGTATATCAAAATTTAACAAGCCCTAAACTAATCATCAATGCACCATCAACTTTTTCCATCAACGCATGGTCAAGTTGCGTAATACGATCTGTCAATCTTGACTTATCAATCGTCCGCACCTGCTCAAGCAGAATAACCGAATCACGTTCAAAACCATACTTTTCAGCATTAATTTCAACGTGCGTCGGTAATTTTGCTTTTTGAATCTGTGCAGTAATAGCTGCGATGATGACAGTCGGACTAAATCGATTGCCAATATCATTTTGAATAATCAGCACCGGCCTTGTGCCCCCTTGCTCGGACCCAACTACCGGCGATAAATCTGCAAAAAAAACGTCACCACGTTTTACATTCAAAGTGTCATCCCCCGCTAACGAGACGCTCCACCGTATGTTGTGCTTCATATTCTGCATGCAAGCATTCACTTGCAATACTCAGATTTATATGAGACATTTCAACATATCCTTTCATCATAGCTTCCCGTATTTGATTTGGTTGCTCCTGCATTAAAACTTTGCGCGACAAAATACGCGCAAAAGATTCACTCTCAATTACTTCCTTTGTTTGTAGAAACAGTCTATCCTGAACAGCAATTGTAGCTTCTCTTAACTTTTTCTCGTACACAGCAAGCACCTCCAACGGAACCATCCACTTTTCATTACTACCCATTCTACCATTGAAAGATATTGTTGAAAAGACACGAAATGACAAAATATCTGACAATTTAAAGTCCAAGTTGTAAAAATATGTAGGTTGTCGAAGGTATATGCCGATTAATTCACCTTGCAATTCATCACAAAATATGAATGACTCAGCTTTTAAGTAAATCTTCTTGTTTAATGTTTTTAATATTCATTTATCCTAATTTAAATGTCAAAACTATTAAGACCCACTTATAACAAAAACCTTAAGTACTTTTTAGATTGAATCTACAGATTAAATGTATACCCTAGGAACTCTCGCTGTAATAATGCATGGTACTTCATAATTAATGGTTTCAAGCTTTGCTGCCCATTCATTCATTGAAATAGCATCATGTCCTTGATGACCAATGAGTGTTACTTTCTCACCTATAGCATATGCTTTAGGCAAGGCAACCATACATTGATCCATACAAATTCGTCCAACAATCGGCATTCTTTGTCCATCAATTAGTACTTCCTGTCCACCTAATTTACGAATTACTCCATCAGCATAGCCTACTGGTATTGTTCCTAACCACATATCCGAACGAGCCTCAAAAGTAGCTCCATAGCCTACCGAATCACCTTCTTGTAACTGTTTCACATGAACAAGCTCACTCTCAAGCGAAAACGCTGGCTGTAACGGAAATGGTAACATACCTTCTACATAAGAAGATGGTGATAATCCATACATCGATATTCCATATCTAACAGCATCAAATTGTAAATGCGCATCTTTTACTAAAGATGTAGCCGTGTTTGATGCATGCACAAGTCTAGGTTTTTCAGGCAATGCAGTTACACATTTCTCAAAAAATTGTACTTGTCTATCGAAGTATGAGGTATCCTCCTCATCCGCAGTCGCAAAATGTGTAAATATCCCATCAAGCTCTACATTCACTGTATTCTGTATTGTTTGATATAGATCCATTAATTCTTGCTCTGAACGAACGCCAATTCTGCCCATTCCGCTATCTACTTTAATATGTAGTCGTAAAGGTTTTGCTTCATTAGCTATGAAAGGAGCCGCTTGCTGTACCCATTCACTTGCAAATGCCGTAAGAATCATGCGCTGCTGGGCGGCATATGGTGCAAATGAAATTGGAGAGGCACCTAATATTAGTATGTCTGGCTCTTCAAAATGTGCTCGAATATGTAATGCTTCGTCGGGTGTTGCCACTGCAAGCATTGTTGCACCTGCCTCAAGTGCTGCTTTTGCAACGGCCACATCTCCGTGACCGTATGCATTTGCCTTTACGACAGCTATAATTTGAACATTTGGTCGAAGTAGCTTTTTTAAATTTTTTACATTTTGTTGAATTGCTTGTAAGTCTACTACTGCTTTAGTCGGTCTAAAATATTGCTGTGTCTCCATTAGAATACCCTCTTTATTTTTTATTAAAACATTATGTATTGAATAAATTTCCTTTTATACACTTTTTTTACATATATCATTCTATTTTAAACTAATTTTCTTCATAACTTTTATCATATATGACTTAACAACTTCTAAACAGTGTTAATTTTCTTCAAAACTGTACTATTTTACTTAACTAGCTACAGCTTTCCATCTAGAAAGCTGTAGCTAGAAAAATTATTTCATACTACCTTTTGTCATAGAAGTGGCTACTTGCACCATTTCTTCACGAGTCAATTTACTAGAGGCTACAAAGAATTCAACGCCATCCTTTTCCCAGCTAATAGAGGTATCGGTAATTGCACCAATCGTAAAGCCTAAATCTACCGGATCACCAGGAGATGATACTGGCAACATAGCAGCCTCTTTCGTAACTGGCTGTTGCATGACTGTAAATGGCTTATCACCGTCGAAGGTTAAGATAACACGATCTATTCCACCCTCTCGCATAACTTTCTCTTCCACCATCTTCGTATTTTCTAAATTTACAACAGGGTAGTGTGTTTGGAACTCTTTATTTTCGGCTTCTGCACTTACAGCCTTTTTCTCTTCATTTCCACTCGGGTTATTGTTGCTCTCCTTACCGTCTTTGTTGTCTTTCTTATCTTTCTCTGGTGGTGTAGCTTGTTCACCTTTTGTTTCATCCGATTCCGTAAATTGCTCAACTGCATAATCTTTAGCCGCGTGTTGAACACCTAATTTAATATTTTTAAATGTGATACGGATTTGTTCTTCTTTTACATCATTCATGATTACTACGGAAGTTGGAAGCATTGTTTTCTTATCAACCGTTATCACTTGATGAGGCATACTATTTTTATAGCTATTTCTAGTAGCCGCTTCAAATATATATGCTTTGTCCTCCTCTTTCATGACTAAATTTTTATCTTGAGCTAAATCTTCTGCTAGTGCACCTATTAAATAAGCCTGACTATTTTTCTTTGGCCAATCACTTTGGAATTTATACATTTTGTTTAATGTAGGGGTAACAACAAAAACTCCATCTGCATTTCGCACTATCATTTGCGAAACATCTTTCCCACTTTCTACTACTTCTACACGATAGAAATCAGGTTTCGTATGCCAAACTTTCACATCATATTTTTTTGGATCTCCACCAGATTTAATTTCCATCGTAGCATTCAACTCATAACCATTTGATTCTGCCCATTTCCCATTAACTTTCTTCAACACTTTTTCCTGTGAGTCTGTACCACATGCCGATAAAAGTAATATCGTACAAAATAAGACGAGCCATTTAACTATTCGGTTGCCCACGCTTTCACCCTTTCCTTCTTTCAAATCCACTACGACAATATATGAACCGTATTTGTCAGTTATGTCATTTGAACAAGGGCAATATTCTTTTTAATAGCTTATTTGATTCCCGCTCCGAATGGGGACTTCCAGTCTTCACGCCAAGTAACTTATCTAAATTAGCAACGTCAGAGCTTTTTTAATATTTTATATGGCGCAAGCTTTGTTTATCATTATTTATTGTAATAATATTACTTGTGCCGCAGCGTATTGCTTAGAATGTGTTATACTTACAAATCCATTCACAAGCTGTCCTTTGAAATATAAAACCGGATTTCCAGCTTCCCCTCTTAAAACTTCCATATCATGAAGCTTACATTCTTCACCAATACCAGTTCCTAATGCCTTTGAAAATGCTTCTTTTGCAGCGAATCGTCCAGCTAAAAATTCTATCTTACGAGTTTCTGAATGTGCATCAAACAAAACTCTTTCCTTTTCAGTTAAAATGCGATCTTTAAATTTATTTGTTCTTTTCATTGCTTTTGCAATACGGTCCATTTCTACAATGTCGAGACCAATTCCTTTAATCATTAGAACTTCTCCTTTTCCTATTTCTAAAAAGCCATGTATAATAATTATAAATTGAGGTGGAGTTATGTTTAGTAGAACAGAAAATTTTAAGCAATATACAAAGTATTATCCGATTGTTTCAACATTAATAGCGGTTAATTTATTTGTTTATGTACTAACTATTTTACCTGGAGTAGGCGAAAATGTATTGAATTACGGAGTTCAAGCGAACTTCCTTATACGCTCTGGTGAATGGTGGCGTGTTTTTACTGCAATGTTTTTACATGCTGGCTTTCTGGACGTTTTCTTTAATATGTTTTTACTGTATTTATTCGGGCCAGAGCTTGAAAAAATTGCTGGTAAGGTACGTTTTATTACAATTTATTTAATGTCTGGTATTGTCGGCAACACGGCAACCTATTTACTTAATGATAGTAGCTATGGAAGTCTTGGTGCAAGTGGAGCTGTTTTCGGAATATTCGGTGCTTTCGGAGCGCTTGTTTACTATACACGTCGTACAATGCCAATGCTGCGTAAACTTATTTTGCCTATCATTGTGATCAGTGTTATCATGACTTTCTTCCAGTCAAAGGTGTATGTCTATATTCACTTAGGCGGCTTAGTAGCAGGATTCCTTCTTGGACTCGTTTACTTACATCCAAAAAGAATTATAAGCTGGCGTAAACAAAAGATGGCGGGTAAGTAATACGTATAAGAGGAGCTCTTCTCTGTGATCAGCTATCATCACGGATTGCTCCTCTTATTTTTATACTAGAATGATAGGCCATTCGTCAATTTTATTTCAAAGTGCGACCGTATCCTCTTTCGCTGCCTTTATTTTTTTCCATTCAACTGCTGTTAAGCCATAGACAACTTGGTCTACGTGATGATCATAAAGCCACTCTGCATCTCTTAAACGTCCCTCTTCATGAAAACCTAACACTTTTGGAATCGTACGACTTCGAATATTACCTACCGCTACTCGCACTTCAATGCGATTTAATGTTAAATAGCTAAAGGCATAATCAATAAATGCTTTCATAGAATTTGTCACTAAGCCCTTACCAACAAATTCGTTTCCTAACCAATATCCAATACTTGTCCATTTATGCTGCCAATTCACTTGATGATAGCCAATCACTCCCGCAAGCTTCCCCTCATAATATATCCCCGCTTGTAGGCCATTATTATCTGCATATTGTTGCATCGCACCTCTTACGAATCGCTCTGTATCCTCTACTGTTTTTACATCATCTACAAAAGGTAGCCATTCACGCAACGTATCTCTCGAACGATCCGTCAACGCGAATAATTCATCTACGTCACTTAAATCCAGCAATTTCAAATACGTGTTCTTGTTAATATCATACTTAAACAAAATTACCACCCCTTTTGTTCTCTATTATAAACAGAATTTTTACATAATTATAGCAAAAAAGGGATCATCACTAAAACGTGTGGTTGATTTCCGTTCCGACTGGGCGCTTTGCCGCTGACGCTTCGCTTTCGCGCAGAGCAGAGCTTCCTGGGGGCGTCCGATGAGCCGCTTTTGTTGCTGCCGCTACGTTAACACTACGCTTTCGCACAGAAAACATCCGCTGCGCTGCAGGGTCTCGGGCCAACACGATGTTGGTCACGAAGGCGTTATCACAGGATGTGATGCTTTTAGCCTTCGTTCCTCTATTGCTGATCCCCGAGGAGTCGCCCAGTCTCCACTCCAATCAACTATTACATAGTAGAGGTTTTAACAAAAGTCATCCACAACTTTTGGTGATGAACCAAAAAAAGGCTAATCCTCCTATTAATTATGAGAATTAGCCACATTTTTACTTTCAATGTTCATACCAAGATAATATTGTTTCAGCATCTTGCTGCTCTAAGTTTCGTACATTCCCTGCCATACCAGTCATGCCCGACATGACCGTTGCTTTTACAGACGTAACACCCTTTCTTTTTTGGAAATAGGTTTGAGTAGTCTCAATAGATTGTATGCGTTTTTTCTCCATAAAAAATGTAGTACGACTGAACACACGATATTGCATAGTTAGTTGCTTTCCATCGATTATATAACCAGCTGATTTATGTTGCCAAATACCAATTAATATTGTTAATGGTATTAATAATAGTGAAAGCAACCCATACGGATAAAAGAAATAACTACATGCACCAATTATAGGTATGAGCCAAACAAAATCAATTCGATAAAAAAATGGACGAGCTCGTTCTGGTGAATAAATGAATTCTGGACGCCAATTTATCTGTGGGAAAAGTTGCTCTAGCGTTCCCAAACAATCTTGCTTCTGAATAAGTGGGAACAGTGTAATTTTTTTATCATTTCCCTCTCCACCATTTCCTCCAGCACTCTCAACAACAACTGTTGCATAGCCAAATAATTGACGTACTGGATTCTCTACAATACGAATCGCCTGAATTCTATTTAACGGTAAAGTAATACGTTTTTTCTCAATAAGCCCTTTTGTAATAATAAGCTTTTCATCTTCAATTCGGACTGTATATTCGTAATAATTGATCAGTGTAATTACAAATGACACAAACCATGCCACAATTAGGCTGACTATCACTGTTAGTGCAACTAAAAATGCACCAATTTTCGCAAAATCAGCTAACTCGCTAAAGATTTCCTCATACGGAATTATATCCGATAACTGAGAGATGATTGCTGCTACCCCAGACAGAACGACCCCAATTCCACCTGAAGTTATGGCCAATATAAGCAAATCACGTATCGACATATGATAAATAGTTGGAACTGACACTTCCTCTATTAGCGACTGTTCATCATTCATCTGTTCATTAACTTGATTTTTAGCACGACGCATTTCTAGCTCTATAAGATCTGCAGCTGCCTTACGTATAGCCGTTAACTCTACCTCAGGTTTTCTGTCCTTACTCCCCGCAGTTTCAACCTGAACTTTTACTAAGCCAAATATTCTATGAAAAATACCCTCATTGTAATTTAAACTCTGAATACGTTCAAATGGGATATAACGTTTCTTTTTAACGAACAAACCGTACTTTATACGCAATTCTCCATCTTCAAACCAATATACAAAGGTACGCCACTTTACAATCCCACTAACAAGTGTAAGTATTGCCCCTACTCCCCATATACCGAATAAGAAAAACGTCCGCCAAAAATTATCACTATGAAAATTCAAAGAGAAGTGAAATCCATTAGTTGCAATAATAATAATTAACGGGAAAATCATACTCTTTAATGCTTTTGCACTTGTAATAATAGCCGATATCGGATGTAAACGATTAATTTCCTTAGACATCATCTTCCGCCACCCTTGCTAATTCCGAAATACGTGCACGAAGTCTATCAGCTTCGTCCATTACAAGTGCAGGGATTGTATGTACAGTTGCAGCTGTAGATATTGAAATATTACCTAGACCATATTTTTTTAATATTGGTCCTTGTGTTGTATCAACATGCTGTACGCGCACCATTGGAATAAGTGTACGTTTAACAACAAATAAACCGTGTTGCACCTCAATCTCATTGTCACGCACCTCATAGCGCCAGCGTTCCCATCTTATCTTTGGAAATAAATAAGTGGATAGGACAGCACTAAGAATGACTACAGCAACTGCAATGAAATAAATATATGATGGCCATTCATAATAATAAGTGCCGTAGCATGCAAACGCCGCTACAATCAAAAGTAATATCGTTTGTAATACACCATATAAACGCCAAACTGTTAACCCTTTCCTAGAAATCATATGCATTGGTTCTGTTCTCAAAGTCATTCCCTCTCTTTCTTTAATTACGTATACGTAATCAGTTATCATTTTGTTTCAAAATTATAGTAATTTTCGTCTTAGCGTAATTACCGCTGTCGCGCAGATAAATTGCTACTTAGTTGTTAGAATGAGTTCTTCTATTTCAGCGGGCGCACGTAAAAAACCTTACAGCCATTTGACTGTAAGGTTTAAACATTTTGATGAAGATAAAATTAGTCTTCGTGACGACGTGGTGCACGTGAACGACCTTGTCCACCTTCACGGCGACCTCCATCACGGCGTCCGCCATCTCGACGATTTCCATTTCCTCCACGACGATCTCCGCCACGTCCGCCATCACGACGTCCGTTAAAGCTACGGTTACCGCCGCGTCCACGATCACCGCCACGGTTGCTAGAACGCTCACGACGCATTGGTAATGGACGTTCTTCAGTAATTGTTACTGGCGTGTCATCCGGCTCTTTTGTTAATGAACGAATTGCAGCAGCTACAACATCGATTGCATCATGGTTTTCAAGTAATTCTGTCGCAAGTGTACGATAATCACCTAAGTTATTGTTCGCAATAAGACCTTCTAATGTTTCCAAAGCTAGACGTTGTTGACCTACTAGCGCTTCGTCAGTTGTTGGTGGACGAAGTGGTGTCATACGTTTTTTCGTTGTTTCTTCTACAATACGTAGGTAACCCATTTCACGTGGTGTTACAAACGTTACTGCAAGACCTGATTTACCTGCACGACCAGTACGACCAATACGGTGAACATAAGATTCAGGATCTTGAGGAATATCGAAGTTATAAACATGTGTTACACCAGAAATATCAAGTCCACGAGCAGCTACATCTGTTGCCACAAGGATATCAATTTTATTTTCTTTAAATTGACGTAATACAGAAATACGTTTCGCTTGGCTTAAGTCACCATGGATTCCTTCAGCAAGATAACCACGAATTGATAATGCTTGTGCAAGCTCATCCACGCGACGTTTTGTACGTCCAAAGATGATAGCAAGTTCTGGTTGGTGAACGTTTAATAAACGAGATAAAATGTCGAATTTTTCACGCTCAGCAGACTTCACAAAATATTGATCGATGTTATCTACTGTTAGTTCTTTTGCTTTAATTTTTACGATCTCTGGATCACGCATAAATGTCTCAGCAATTTTACGGATTGCTGGTGGCATTGTTGCTGAGAACAATAATGTTTGACGTTCAGAAGGCACATTTTCTAAGATTGAATTAATATCATCGATAAAGCCCATGTTTAACATTTCATCAGCTTCATCAAGTACCAATGTTTGAACATCTTCTAATTTTAAAGTACGACGATTAATATGGTCAATTATACGACCAGGTGTACCTACAATAATTTGAGGTTTATTTTTTAGTGCACGGATTTGACGGCCGATTTCTTGACCACCGTAAACCGATAACAATTTTACACGTTTATCATAACCAATTTTATATAGCTCTTCTGAAACTTGAATCGCTAATTCACGAGTTGGAGCAATTACTAATGCTTGGATATTAGGGTTTTTTGGGTCAATTTTTTCGATAAGTGGAATCCCGAAAGCGGCAGTTTTACCTGTACCTGTTTGCGCTTGACCTAATACATCACGGCCTTCAATTGCAAAACGTATAGTACCTTCTTGGATTGGTGTTGCTTCTTCAAATCCCATACGCTTTACTGAGCGTAATGTAGATTCGCTAATATTTAATTCTGAAAAATTTGTCAAACTTCTCAATCTCCTTTTTTTGCTTTTAAGTTGACAAATGGTTACATTTTCAGATGAAGTTGTCGGCAAATTCGAGCCTGTGTTTTGGAACGTTTCCGTTACTTAAAATTTTTCTCTATATGATGGTCACATAGAGCTCTCTTATATGAAAAGGAAAGCCCGGTCTTTACCGAGCGGTTTGATTCTGTCGTAATTATTCACTTTAGAATAAAACCGTTGTGTTCAAAAAAAAGTACTCTTCAATCAAATATGAAGAGTCTTCGCACAAAATGTATCCATTGCTTACACTAGTCTAACATGGGATTAAAACGTATGCAACGATAACGCATGAGTCGTAATTATCTGACTACTTCACACACCCTTTAAAAACGACAAAACGCAAGAAAACCATTCAGAACAATCTTCACCATAACATATATGATGCTTCCCATTATCAGAAATATACAAAGTTTTATCGTTTGAGGTTACTTGATCATATAAAAATTGAGCCGTGTGATATGGTACTATTCCGTCTAATTTCCCTTGTACAATATACACTGGAATTTTAATATCTTTATAATACGGCTCCACCATTCGAACAAGCTTCATGAATTCTATCGTTGACGAAAGTGGCACATGATTAAACTTATGCCGGTACCGTAAGTACAATTCATTACTAGACAGATTACGATGATATGCCTCCGTGGCAAGCATTTTAAAATCTTTGACTAGTTGCTTTGGACTGACATACTTGGCAGCTGCGCTTAGTAATACAAGCTTTTTCACTTTATAACGTTTAGCTAAATAGAGCGCTATAATGCCACCCATCGAAAACCCAACTACTATTACTTCATCTACTTTTTTAGCAAGATCACGAAAAGCGAGCTCGGCATCCATTAGCCAATGCTTGGCTGTGAAACCACGCATTTGTAATTCCTCTCCATGTCCTGACAAAGTAGGTTCTTCAATCAGCCAATTTGTATGCGTACGTAAATAGGTAGTAAAAGGTTCTACTTCATACGGTCCTCCTGAAAATCCATGTATACATAACACACCTACCGACATTATTTTCACCTCTAAATGTGTAACTCATTTAAATCAAAAATTTAAAGAATCGGTGAGAGCGTATCCCACCGATTCCTATTTCATTTTATGACGTGAATGCACGTAAGATTGTTTCTAATTTCATACCCCGAGAGCCTTTTAGTAAAACGATAGACTTCTCATTAGCTTGCTGTAGTTTTTCGATAATTGGCGTATAATCATCCTCAACATATAGCAAATGTCCCTCATCAAAACGCTCTTTTAAGACTTCATTCAAATAAGCCATTCGCGGGCCAAATAAACATACATAAGCGATTTCTTCTGCATGAATATCCTTCGATAAATCTTCATGGAAATGCTTTTCATTTGGGCCAAGCTCCAGCATATCACCTAACACAAGCCATTTTTCTGGACGAATCGTTGTCGATGCTACAAATTGAATAGCCGCCTTCATAGAGGTTGGTGCAGCATTGTATGCATCATTAATAAACAATGCCCCATTTGATCCATTCACTTGTTGCATGCGCATATCCGTTAGAGCTACTTGTTTTAAGGATGCACGAATTTGGTCATCGTTTAAACCTAACTTTTGAGAAATTAACATAGCGACTAATGTATTTTTCACCTGGTGCTTCCCGAGAACGGAAATAAAGAAATCTCCTTCTATTACACCATGTGTAGAGAAGCCACTACCATCAGAAGTCGCTTCAATATTGTCTGCATACAGTAGATTGCTGTGCTCTAAGCCAAATGCCACTGCATTTAACTGCTGCTCTTTCGCAACTAGTTCTTGAAGTAGCGGTTCATCTCCATCATAAAATAGCACTCCATCCGGTTGCATTCCTTGAATTATTTCAAACTTGGCTTTAGCGATTCCGGCACGTGAGCCTAAATCTTGCATATGAGCCTCGCCAATGTTTGTAATAACCGTCATATGTGGACGAGCAAGCTTCGTTAAAAATTCTATTTCACCAAAACCACTCATACCCATTTCAAGCACAGCAACATCAGTATCTTCATCTAGCTGTAAAACTGTAATAGGTAAACCTAGTTCATTATTAAAATTCCCAATGGTCTTTTGTACTTTAAAAAATGGTGTTAGCGTTCCCGCTAAAATATCTTTCGTTGATGTTTTACCGTTTGAACCAGTAATGCCAATAAATTTCGCTTTATGCTCACTACGATAGGCACGAGCCATTTGCTGAAGCGCTATTTCTGGATCATCTACAAAGAGTAATGGTACACCTTGTGGTGGATTTGGTTCATCTTTCTGCCAAAGAGAAGCACCCGCTCCTTTTTCAAAGGCCTGCAGAACAAATTTATGCCCATTGGCCGTCTCTCCACGAAATGGTACAAACAGGTCCCCTTGTTGAATTGTACGTGTATCAATGGAAATTCCTGATACTACCGTATCACCAAAAGCTGGCACATCTTCATTTAACCATGTAGCTAACTGTTTTAATGTTTTTTTCACAATAATCCCACTCAGTCTTTTTTATAGTGAAGCTGTTGTTTTTCTTCAAAACGTTCAATTGCTAATGTAATCAGACGATTAATCAGCTCTGGGTAGCTTACATTTGTATGCTGCCATAGAAGAGGATACATGCTAACAGGTGTAAAACCTGGCATTGTATTCACTTCGTTAATATAAATGCTGTTATCGGCCGTCACAAAAAAGTCCGCACGAACTAAACCGCTTCCATCAATAGCTTTGAACGCACGTTTTGCTAGCTCCTGTAAGCTTGATACAGTATCTTCAGGAACCTCTGCTGGAATAATAAGGGCTGTTGAGCCATCTTTATATTTAGAGTCATAATCATAAAATTCAGTAACAGGTTTAATTTCACCAGGTACAGAAACTTCCGGGAAGTCATTTCCTAGCACAGCTAGTTCAATTTCACGAGCGACAATACCTTGCTCAATTACAATTTTTCGATCATACTGTAAAGCGATTTCGATTGCCTTCACTAATTCATCGCGGTTTGTTGCCTTGTTAATTCCGACACTTGATCCCAAGTTTGCAGGTTTCACAAACATCGGCCACTTCAACTTTTCTTCACAACGATCCAGGATTGCCTCCTGTTCATTAGCCCATTCGCTACGAATGAAGTACGTATACGGTACTTGTGGTAAGCCGGCAATTTCAAATAATTGCTTCATGATTACTTTATCCATGCCAGTTGCTGATGCTAATACACCATTTCCTACATACGGCAAATTTAGAACCTCAAGTAAACCTTGAACAGTTCCATCTTCACCATTAGTACCATGAAGTAATGGGAAAATTACATCGAATTGTACAGTTTTACCATCTTTATCCATTAAAAAAGTTGTAATATTATTTTCTAAAATAGTGGCATCATCACCAAATTGTAATTCTTCAATTGTACTTGCAGGTTTATTTAGACGCTCGCCGCGGCGCCACTCTCCTTCAAGTGTAATGAAAATCGGATATACTTCATACTCCTCGAAATTCAAAGCTCCAGTGACTGCACGTGCTGTCGATAATGACACCTCATGCTCCGCCGACTTTCCACCGTATAATAAACCGATTCTTTTTTTCATTTTTGTGCCCTCCGCATACTTCTTGAGTACTATTAGTTTATCATGAAACGTCTTGACAAATGACATCAATTTCACCTTGGTGTAATTACATCCAAATTTTGTGAGGATGTGAAGTTTTTAGCCTAACATCCTCTATTTTACTAGGTGTTTGGATACCCTTTGAAAAGGTACCACATCCTCATTCATCTCGCCACCAGGGAAAGGTAGTGTTTTGTGTAGCTGACGCTTTGCTTTCGCTACAAAAAAAACTGACTGAAGATAAAAATCTCACCGTATTTTGACGGTGAGATTTAGTGTATATTCATTCTACGTAAAATGAATAGATCAATTGCCTGGGCATAATTGCATTAGGTATCAGCTTTGTGCTTAGGCCTCGTCAGTTAACCGTTATCGCATGGATGCGATGATTTTAGGCTAACATCCCCTCTGTGAACGCCCATCTCATTTCGTGAAATCCGCCGGGCAGATGTTTTTTGCGCGAAAGCGAAGGAGTCAACGGCTGATGTTGGTCACTCAGTCGTTACCACAGGATGTGGCTTCTTAGAGTTCCTCTATTTCAAGGATACCCGCTGAAAGAAGTTAAATAATATAAATCAATTCATCGTGCTCATTTTTCAAAATTGTATTTAAATCATCCCATACCTCATCAGGAAAGGAGTTTTCTGACAGATTGCGAATTTCGATACCGTAAGCTACTTTAGGTTTTTCAATTCGATACAATGATAACAGTGCTCCGTCTTTAGTAAAAGAACGATAAGCACGCAAAAATTCAGGTGAAATAGAAGGAATACTCGATTTCACTTTCCGTCGCCAAAAACCAGTGCTACGCTCCTTTTCACGAATCAAACTGTTCAAAACATTCGCAATGAGTAAATCGAAATCACTTAAATGGCGAAAATAAATTTTAGTCATTTTCTCTAAATCTGAAGAATAGTAGACAAATTGATTTTGCAATTTATTAAAAAATGGTGAAGTTATCGGTTCCTTTTTATGACTTATGTAAAGCAATTCTCCTTGTTCCATCGGTGTTAGTTGGTCTAGCCTCTTTTCATCCATAAAGTCTATCCAACATAATTCTTTGGATTCAGTAGCTTTCTTTACAAACTGAGGTACTTCCTCCTCCGGTACATAATCAAACTGTGTATGCATATTAAAGGAACCATCTTCATAGGAATGTTTCAATAACAGTAAGTGATGCAATGGTTCAAGTGCAGCCACAAATTGCGAGAATTTAAGCCCGCTAAAAATAACAAATTTATCAACATCATTCATATGAACATAAACATGATACATAAAATCGTCAGCTGACTTCAATTTTTTAGCCACAACCATCACCCCATTCTTCACTACATTATAAAACTAAACATGAATTTTTTGAAACATTTTATGCTAATAATCGTCATAACAATATTCATAGGCGTAAAAATGTTTTTTAAGGTATAATATGAATGTTAAAGATGCTGTTGTAAATCTGTTTTTAACCACTCTGAATGAACAAATTTTTAAGAATATAATTCTATTCATTCTTACAAATAACTGCGAGGATTATAAGCTAAAGGCAAGCATTGAACCTCATTGTTAACAAACTTTCTTCGGCATCCATATTTACCTCTTGACCTAAGGTGAATAACTCCTTATCAATTTGGCCTTGGCATAATTACGTTCGGAATCAGCTTTATGCTTGCACAAAGTGCTCATTTCAGATTCGACTTCTATTGCGGGTATTTGAAAAGTAGCTTAAAGTCGCATGCATTTCACCACCGAAAGAAGTGGGAGACTTTTGTTGAAAGAAGTTAAATATATTTGGTAGCATATTGAATTGGAATTTATTTAAATCAAATTTACTCATGAAGAAATACTATATTAATTTAGGTGGCTTGTATGGAAAATAAACGAAATTTCGCGAATCGTTTTGACTGGACGCTCGCTTTTATACTTTTAACCTTCCTAGTCATAAGTTTGTTAGCCATTGCGTCGGCGCAAACATCAGGTCAGTATGGCATTAACTATGTTCCTTTACAATTGCGATGGTACGTCATTTGCTCCGTAATTATTGGAGTAGTTATGTTTTTTGAACCTGATCAATATAAAAAAATGTCTTGGTATATGTACGGTGCAGGCATCGCCCTTTTAGTACTGCTTATCTTCATGCCAGAAGGACCTGGACAAATCGGTGAACGTATTAATAGTGCAAAAAGCTGGTATCATACACCTCTAGGGAATATTCAACCCTCTGAGTTTATGAAAACCTTTTACATTCTAGCGCTTGCTCGACTTATTAGTAAGCACAACGAGGTTTATTCTTTTAGATCAGTAAAAACAGACTTCATATTGCTAGGTAAAATTGCTGCTACACTGTTACTACCTTTAGCTCTTATCATGAAGCAGCCTGACCTTGGTTCAGCATTAGTATTCTTTGCCATTACAGCTGCTGTTGTTATCGTAGCAGGTATATCATGGAAAATTATTTTACCGACTTTTATAGGTGGCGCTTTAGTAGGTGGTTCTCTTTTATGGATGGCGCTCTATATGCAGAGTTTTTTAGAGAAAACATTCGGCTTTAAACCGTATCAGTTTGCGCGAATCTATTCTTGGTTAGATCCATATTCATTTTCTTCTAGTGAGGGATACCATTTAATTACGTCCTTAAACGCTATTGGTTCAGGTGAAGTTTTCGGAAAAGGTTTCCGTGGTCGCGAGGTTTATGTTGCCGAAAATCATACCGATTTTATTTTTACGGTTATCGGAGAAGAATGGGGTTTTATTGGTGCTAGTATCGTTATTTGTATGTTCTTTTTATTAATCTATCATTTAACAAAAACTACACTATTATTGAAAGATCCATTCTCAACATATGTATGTGCCGGTATTATTGCAATGATTACATTCCACGTGCTTGAAAATATCGGTATGACAATTCAACTTTTACCTATTACCGGTATTCCCCTACCGTTTATCAGTTATGGGGGAAGTTCATTAATGGGGAACTCGTTAGCCATCGGTCTTGTTTTCAGTATGCGTTTCCACTATCGTACTTACATGTTTACTACTCACGATGACGATGATTAATGATGTATATAAAAAATGGGTAGTCTCAATTACGAGACTACCCATTTTTAATTTGAACGAGTTAAGCTTGAACTTGCGGAGTTTGCGTTGGTGGTGTGAGCACTTTTAAAAGTTCAAGTCGAGACTTTGTTACAGTGGCTGTTACACCCAACTTAGATAAATTCGAAACGATCTTTTTCAAATCTACTTCTTTTTTCATACATTCCACCTCAATCTTTCCTCGAATTTATATAACGTTTTATTTCCAAAAAAGTTTCATTTTTGCAAGTGTATGATGTCTGACGAGTTAATCTCTTTCTATCATACCATTTAACTCTGCTTTAAAATTTTTCATTTCTGTTACAATGTAAATTTTTCCTTAACTTACTATTTACCATCTCATCATTAACTATATCGTGTTCATAAACGTAATTCCCTACAAACTAATTTACCACTAACTGGCGAAAATTAAACATAAAAATTTAAATAGCTATATACCCTCTAGTAGTATACCCCAGAGATAATTTAATACACTATGCGTCAATCGATACAAAAAATTAAAAATGGAATGAATCCATTTAGTTACTTTAAAGCTCGTTATTCATTTTTAATATCAATATAGTTACATTGTTAACAGTCTGCCGTTTTTTATACATTGGTTTAGCCACGTTTCTCTATTACATTGTCCTAATCACTTTACAAAGTATGCAGCTTAGCAAATGTCATCCCCTACTTTCCAATAGGTACTTAAACTGTTTTGTCTTCCGTTTTCTTGTAATAACAATAACAAGAGAGGTAGAATATACATACTAAAATATCGTATGAAAGCAGGGTACTGTATGAAAAAGGCAATTTTATTATTAATGTCTGTCCAATTCCTCGTCTACCTAGGATTCGGGATTATAATACCGGTCTTACCTGAGGTTGTAGTTCAGCAAAATTGGGATGATTTACACGTAGGTGGCCTACTTACAGTGTACTCGCTTGCAAGTTTTTTCACTGCACCATTTTGGGGTATGCTGTCCGATAAGGTAGGTCGTAAACAACTTATATTAATAGGCCTAGCTGGTTTTAGCTTAAGCTTTGTTATTTTCTCTTTATTTATTGATAATTTAGCAATGTTGTACTTCTCACGTGTTGTGGGTGGTTTATTCTCAGGCGCACTATACACATCTGTGACAGGCTTTGTAGGAGATATGTCGAGTGAGGAGGATCGCAATAAATATATGGGTTTCATGGGCATGTCCATCGGGCTCGGTTTTATTTTTGGTCCTGCAATTGGTGGTATGCTCGGACACTATAGTCTGCAACTACCATTTTTCGCTTCTGCAACACTAATTGCACTATTATTTATTTATGCAAGTTTTATTTTAAAAGAACCTACAAAACGAAAAGATACAAATAAACGTGCCATCGTGCCAAAGGGTGCGGCCAAAATGCTGCAGTACCGTGTGCGATATTTATTTATGTTCTCGTTTTTAGTAACTTTTATGCTGGCCGGAGTAGAAGCAACGTTCCAGTTATTCCAAATTGACCGAATTCAAATCACACCGTTACAAATCGGTTATTTGTTTATGTTTAGTGGCTTTGTAGATGCAGCTATTCAAGGCGGTGTTGTTAGACGTATTAAAAATGGCAGCGAGACAACTTGGTTAATAGGTGCACAAATTGTCACAGCTGCGGGTATGCTTTTATTCACTTTAACAGCTAATTTAATTATGGCGGGTTTTGCCCTTTGTGTTTTCACAGCAGGAAATGCGCTTGCAAGAACATGTGTCGTATCTCTTTCGACCAAAGAATCTGGTGGTCAATACGGGACTGCTGCAGGTCTTTCTTATTCAATGGATAACCTAGGACGCATACTAGGTCCACTATTCTTCACTTGGCTATTTACGATGCAATCTAGTCTAGGCTATTATACTGCAGCAGCAGTAGCATTCATTTCAATAACTTTAATATTTATTTTTAAAGCATCAAATAAATCTTTACGACTTGAATAATTTATTGATAAAAAGCCGTAACTTAATAGTAATTCGTAACACAATAAATATTGGACCCATTTAATTATGCTTTAGCATAATTTGCGTCTAAAATCGGCTTTATGCGAAGCGGTAGTAACAGCAAGATGTTGGTCACTCAGTCGTTGCCACCGGACTGGCGGAGACTGAGTTCCTCTATTTCAGCGGATGGTTTCCTGCTAACCGCATTCATTTACCACCTATAGAGGTGGAAGACTTCTGTACCTGCCGCTACGCTTTCGGTTAAAAGACATCCTGCTAAAAGAAGTGAATATCGGGGGGCTCTGCATGAACAAAATAACAAATCTTTTACTTCCAAAAGAGCTAGAATCGTTTCGTTTTGAAATTGAAGATACACTACTTTCCGCGATGATTATCACGCCATATAAACGTTCAACTACGTTAACGGAAAGTAAATTTGCTGGGGAACCTTATATACCCTATTATCAAACATATCCAAAAGATATTACAGGTGAGCCTATGCGGCTATTAGCTCAAATTAACTTTGCAGAAATGCCACCACTAAAGGATTTCCCATCTCAAGGTATTTTGCAATTTTTTATTTCATCTAATATTTTTGTGAATGCTGATCATTATCATGAAGATATTTTTCAGCAATTTTATAAAATACGTTTTTATCCAACTGTAAATTTTGAAGCGACCATCCCTAGACAGGAGTTTTTAGCACAAACAGCAGATGACAGGTTCCCTATTCGCCAGGAGTTAGCATTACAATTTCAAGCGATCCAAGAACCTGTTTCTGCTTTAGATTATCGCGCGATACATTGTTTACCAAACTTAATTCCTTCATCACAAGATGTTGATTTACGAGAGATTTATCTTCAATATTTCTTAGGGGCTGGAGCTAAAATCGGTGGTTATGCCTATTTTTTAGAGGAAGATATCCGTCACGGATCGCAGCTCCTTAAACGGTATGATGTATTGTTACTCCAAATTGACTCTAATGATGAAATCGGTATTATGTGGGCAGATAGCGGCGTTGGGAAGTTTTTTATTAACCGAGAGAAGCTTCTTCAAAGGGATTTTTCTGATATTTTATTTCAATGGGAGCATTATTGATCCTCATTTGAAAAATGTAGCGGCAGCTTACAACAATTACGAAAAGGCGAAATTGATTGTGGATTACCTCGCTAGTTTCGGAGGTAATCCTTTTCCATGCTTACTAACAAATTTCGTATCTTCTTTCCGCATATAAAGTAAGCTATACTAGATATATTGCGAAAATATAGTAAAGGCAGGTGTAGAAATGAGTATTTTTACTGACTTTGGATTTCTAGTATCTTTGATCATGTTTATCAATATTTTAGCAGCAATGGTCATAATTTTTTTAGAGCGTAAAGATGCCACTTCTACATGGGCATGGATTCTCGTACTATTTTTCATTCCTTTAGGTGGGTTTATTTTATACTTGCTATTCGGACGACAATTACGGAGAAAGCATTTATTCCGTTGGGAAGGACGCAAGGATATTGGTATCGATAACCTCATTAGCTATCAGACAGAAGCGATCCGAGATGATACGTTCGAGTTTCGTATAGAAAATGCGGAAAATTATAAAGAAATGATTTATATGCATCTTAAAACAAATAATGCAGTATTAACACAGGACAACCACATTGATATTTTTGATGATGGTGCAAATAAATTTGAGCAACTTCTGAAAGATATTGAGGTAGCAAAAGATCATATTCACGTTCAATATTATATTTTTCGTCTAGATAACTTAGGTACAAGCATTATCGATAAACTTATAAAAAAAGCAAAACAAGGGGTTAAGGTAAGAATCTTATATGATGAAATGGGCTCACGCAACGTTAAAAAACGCCATTTCAAAGAATTGCTTAATGCGGGCGGTGAAATCGAAGTATTTTTCCCATCTATTTTTCCACTTATAAACCCCCGTTTAAATTTTAGAAATCACCGGAAAATTGTTGTGATTGATGGCCGTATTGGTTACATCGGGGGCTTTAATGTCGGGGATGAGTATCTTGGTCTACAAAAGAAATTTGGCTATTGGCGAGATACACATTTACGTATTGAGGGTAGTGCCGTACATCCATTACAAACACGCTTTTTACTTGATTGGAATCAAGCTTGCGCACAACATAAAATGGGTTATTCGGACCGTTACTTCCCCGCTATTCCGAAAAAAGGTAATGTGGGCTTACAAATCGTGTCTAGTGGACCTGACTCTGAATGGGAACAAATTAAAATTGGTTATTTAAAGCTTATTAATATGGCGAAAAAATATATATATATCCAAACGCCATATTTTATACCCGATGTTAGTTTTTTAGAAGCTATTAAAATTGCGACGCTTTCAGGTATAGATGTAAGGATCATGATTCCGAATAAGCCTGATCATATGTTTGTTTATTGGGCTACATACTCATACGTAGGACAATTATTGCGTGCAGGTGCAAAAGTTTATATTTACGAGAAGGGCTTTATTCATGCTAAAGCAATTATTATTGATGATGAAGCATCTACAGTCGGAACTGCAAACCTTGACGTACGAAGTTTCAGTTTGAATTTTGAAGTTAATGCATTTATCTATGACTCAACGATTTCACATCAGCTTGCTGAGCTGTTTGAAAAGGATATTTTTGATTGCACTGAATTAACTTGGGAAATGTACAAAAACCGTTCTACACTGATTAAATTTAAAGAATCAATTTCACGTTTATTAACACCTATCTTGTAGAATGTAGAAAAGGAAGAGAGCTAGTTCATTAAAAATGAACAACTCTCTTCCCTTTTTTATTTCACACCTAAATATTCTTCTAGGGTAATATTTTGTTTTTTAATGTCTTTTGCTATGTCTACACCAACATAACGATAGTGCCATGACTCATACATATAACCTGTTATATCTTCTTTATTTTTGGGGAATCGTAAAATAAAGCCGTAGTCCTGAGCATGCGTAAATAACCATTGTCCAGCTGGCGTCTCACCAAATTCTTCAGTTAGCCATAAACTATTTTTGCCGTTTTCCCCTATATCAAAGGCCAAACCTGTTTGATGTTCTGAATAACCTGGTCGAGCACTATAGCGATCAGCAGCCGCTTGCCCATCACGTTTAGCATAGTTATTATATAATGTTGTTTGATATTCAAAAGATCGATAGCCGCTAAATGCCACTAAATCAAAACCTTGTTGTTTTGCTGCCGCAAACATTTTGTTTAGAGCTTGACGTGCCTCAGGATTTTCTTCAGGCGCAAAGGTAGATGGTAGCGGATATATTTTATTCGCTAATAAAATACCGTTAATATATGTCGGCTCAGTTGGTAATGTCTGATTTGGTACATAGCCATTTTTATCTGTCTTCTGCTCTGGCTTCACAGGATTATCTGCTGTTTTTTTCGGCTCTTCTTTTGCAACTGAATCTTTTTTAGATGGTTCTGCTGTTTGTTGTTTTTCTTCATCTGATGCATTACTTACTTGTTTATTTTTATAGTTATACACTACAAAAATAGAGACAATAAGCGCCACTGAGATTACAGCACCAAGGATGAGTGGTAAACGTTTCTTTTTCACTATTTTTTACCCCTTTTAAAGTTATCCAGTACTACATAGTAAGGATTTTCTTTTAAAGAATCAAATCTATTGTAGAAAGAGCAGTCCTTCAGTAAGTACCGATACTAGTTTTTACTATATTGATATAGTCTCATTTTACCACTGTTCACAATTTAGAGTGAGGTTTTCACCAATTATTTTTAAACTTCTTTACGCAATCAAACACTTGTACCTGTCGCTACAAAAAATAATTACAGAAAGAAGTTTAAGCCTCCGATGCCAAGGCAAATTGATGTTACTCTGTTAGTCTGTGAGAATAATAATCAACACTACTATAGAAGCAATTGAGAAAAAGATTGCCATGTACTTCATCCATTTTGCCTCTTTTACATAGCCTTGCTCTTTAAAACTTTTTGCCCTAAAGCCATTCGATACGGCAAACATAATAGTCATTGCCAATACTGCAAAATTAAAATTACCCATGATAATAAATACGATAGCCGCAATACTAAAAATCGCGACTAGAATAGATGATAGCAACTTTATGTTCATCTTGCTGTCCTCCTAAAAAAATCGAGGCTACATAGGTGCCTCGACAAAAATTATTTTATTAGTCTACTTTTTCCGGATGCTCCGAATAAAATTTTCGACCGATATATGTTTGAATAATCAACAACGCACCGCTGACTGACCAGTAAAGTGGTAGGGCTGCCATAGATGTCATCGAGATAAAGACAATCATAATTGGTGAAATATAAATAAACATTTTCATTTGTGCTTTTTGTTGCTCTGGTACTGTCCATAATGATACACGTGCTTGAACTAAATAAACAAGACCCGCGACAATTGTCATAGCGATATCAGGTGAACCTAAGCTAAACCATAAAAATTCGTGTGCCTTCACGTCTGTAGAATATAAAATGGAGAAATAAAGACCCATAATAATTGGCATTTGAATTAACATTGGTAAACAGCCCATGTTGAGTGGATTGATACCATGTTTTTGATATAATGCCATCATTTCTTGTTGATACTGCGTTTGCTCTTCTTTTGTCTTTGCTTCCTTCATCTTTTTCTGAACAGCTTCCATTTCAGGCTTAAACGCATCCATTTTCAATTTCATCTTTTGCTGGGAACGGTAATTTTTTAACATAATCGGCATTAAGATTAAACGAATAAGGACCGTAATAGCAATGATTGCTAAGCCATAGCTGCCTGAAAACGTGTTACCGAAAAATTCTAATAAAAATTCCATTGGTTTTACAAAGACACTATAGAAAAAACCTTCTTTGTTTTGCACAGCTTGACAGCCACTAAGAACAAAAACGGCGAGTCCAAGCATTGAAAATAGCTTCAAATTTTTCATTTTTCCACCTACTATTATTTATCAACTAAAATGAAGTATACATTATCTGGCCTATCTTTATCAAATAGCAAGTGCCACTTATTCCATCGTATAAAAAAAGATGCGCGCTTTAGCATCGCTAATGCGTCCGCATCCTTTTTATTAATCTTATTTATTATCCATTTATATTTCGGACTTTAGACGTTTTGAAGCTCTGATTCCGCCATCTCAAAACGATAAAACTCGTGATGTAGTTCATCTCGGAAATGTTTAGGTGTTACCCCAGTATATTTTTTAAAGATGCGGGTAAAATAACTTTGGTTACAGAAATGGAATTGATCTGAAATAGAAGTAATACTTTTATTTGTGTGCCTTAAATAGTACTGTGACTCTTCTACTCGACGAACATTTAAATATTCAACTAGTGTAATACCAACATGTTCTCTAAAAATACGCGATAAGTGACTAGTACTAATATGGAAGTTATTTGCGATGCTTTCCACTGTTAAGTCATTTTCTAATTCATCATTTATATACATAATTACCTTATTAACTGTTTGGTGACGGAAAGTCGGTTGCTTGCGATCCGCAATAAAATAGACAAAGAAATCGATTAAATCATCAGCAAATTGTAAAAATTCTGCGTCTTTCATTTGATTTTCGATCATATCATTACAAGCAATGTTAAAAGCAAATGCTTTCTTCGAAGGAACTTGATTGTCTAGCAATTTACGAGCAACAATTGACGACAAAACAGAAAAATAACTTCGAACAATTTTAATGACTTGTTTGCCAAAACGTATTGAAAGAATATCAATTAATTCATGCAAAGATTTTTTAGCTTTTGCCGATTCTAAATGGTAAATTTCAAATATTAATTTCGACTCAATATTAAAAAATTCTTCTATACCGATGTATTGATTAATACTATCGATTTCTTGAAAGTATCTTTTGGATATCGTTTCTGACATAGAATGTTGATGTAGTTGCATAATCTTCCCCATCTTTCTTCAGATTGCACGAATTGCTTTTACATTTTTTGACACCTATCTATTTCATATAAGAAAATAGTATTTCCTTAATAATTGTATGAATTGAGTCATATTTCACAATTATATAATTGAATATAACTTAAAAATAACCCAACTAAACCACTAGTTTACAAAAAAAATAGACTATAAAGTGAATTTTACCATATTCTGCGATTTCCTTTCAACCACATTTTGTCTCTAGTACTAGTTCTAATTTATCATATACACATAGTAGAAACATCGTAAACTTATTTACCTATATTTAGATTTTACCATATTCATACCAAAATGAATTAGTAATTATTTAAAATATGTTACAAATTATGTAATGAATTTTACAACTTTATATTTCATCAATCGACATTTCTCTTTTTTATTCCGAAATCTTCTCTATATAATTTATACGAATATGTAGTAAAATAGATGATAATACTATTTTTAAAAGTTTAGACGAGGTGTTAAAATTGGAACCAAAACAAATAGAAGAAATTATGGAGATTATTAAGGAATTCTTCCCTGAGAATACTTCCATTGCAATTTCCGATACAAACGAATACTTGTACTACCAACCGAGTAAAAAAGTTGATTTAAAAATTAAACCTGGCGATCCGATTAAAGAAGGTTCTGCTGCTCATAAAGCGTTAAACTATGGGCAAAAGATTAGCTCTTATATTGAACCTGATGTATTTGGGGTAGCCTATTACGGCATGAGTATTCCTTTAATGGAAGAAGGAGAAACAAAGGGTGCTATCACTGCGATCTTCCCACAAAAGCCGTCAGCATTTTTAACGAATTACATTACAATCAAAATTGACGATTGTTGGTACCCAATCAAGCATGATCAGGTCATTTATCTTGAAACACAGCTCCGAAAAACATTTGTTAAAACAATGAGTCGTGAAGGATATCACCGCTTAAACCTAAGTGATCTTGAGCTATTTTTAGCCCCTGACTCATTTATACGTTGTCACCGCTCTTATATCGTTAACATTGACTACATTGATGAAATCCAACCAGACTCACATTCAACGTTTTTATTAATCATGAAAGACGGTACACGAATTCCTGTTAGCCAACGCTATGCAAGTTACTTCCGACGTTCTTTAGGTTTCTAATTTTGTAAAGTACAGCGAGCCATTTTGATTGTTCGCTGTACTTTTTTTAAGTTCCTCAGCACAATAGCTTGAAATGACATTGGTTCAAGCTCAACGGACGCCCCAGAAAGCTTTGCTCTGTACGAAAGCGAAGCGGCAGCACAACAATAAAGGCCTAGCCGGAACGGAAATCACTTCCTTCCTATTGTTGTTATAAACTCTCCAAAAATAAAGCAACTCTACATTAAACCGTTTTCTCTGTCGAAAATTCGTTTTTATGCTCATTTTTCCTCTTTTTACTCAATTTAATGCTATTTCTAAAGTTTTTGTGACAATTTGGTGATAGTATTATTCAAATGGTTGGAGTCATACTACAACTGAATAAACAGAAAATTCTTACACGTTTTTTCTAGTTTTGTAATCGGTTTCCATCAAACATTTTAGGGGAGGATTTTTTTATGGATGCAAATGTTCAAAAACGCCTAGGCTTAAAAGAACTTGAAAGTAAAATTGTTACTGCTGAAGAAGCTGCAGCACTGATTTCAGATGGTGATGTAGTTGGTATGAGTGGATTCACTCGTGCGGGTGACGCAAAAGTTGTTCCTATGGCTTTAGTAGAGCGCGCTAAAAACGAAAAATTCAAAATTGATGTATATACAGGAGCTTCTTTAGGACCTGAAGTAGATAAATACTTAGCTGATGCTGGTGTTATCCGCAAACGTGGACCATTCCAAGGAGACGCAACTATCCGTAATTTAATTAATACTGGTGACGTCCTATATGTTGACGCTCATCTTTCACATAACGCTGAATTAGTTCGTCAAGGAATTATTGGACCAATTAAATATTTAATTCTTGAAGCTGTTGCGATTACAGAAGATGGACTTATTATCCCAACAAACTCTGTAGGTAACTCACCGATCTTCGCTGATTACGCTGAAAATATTATTGTCGAATTAAATATCTCTCATCCAGAAGCTTTAATAGGTATCCACGATATCTATGTTCCAGGTGAGCAAGGTCAACGTGAAGCAATCCCAATGACTGATGCTATGCAACGCATTGGTGACATCGGTATTAAAGTAGATCCAGCTAAAATTAAAGCGATTGTTATTTCTGAAGAGCCAGATGCTCCTTCATTAATCGTTCCTCCAGATGAAGAAACACAAACAATGGCGAACATTTTATTAGACTTCTTCCGCGATGAAATTAAAGCTGGTCGCTTAACAAAACAATTAATGCCATTACAATCTGGTGTAGGTTCTGTTGCAAACGCTGTACTTGACGGCTTCGCAAATTCAGAATTTGAAGATTTAGTTGTTGCTTCTGAAGTACTTCAAGATGCTGTATTCAACTTAATTGATGCTGGTAAAGTTAAATTTGCGGCAGCTACTTCAATTACACTGACTGAAGAATTACAGAAAAAAGTATATGGCAACCTAGAGAAATACGCTGATAAAATTTGCTTACGTCCACAAGAAATTTCTAACCACCCAGAGCTTATCCGTCGTTTGGGTCTAATCTCAATCAACACTGCTCTTGAATTAGATATCTATGGCAACGTAAACTCAACACACGTATCTGGTACTCGTATGATGAACGGTATCGGTGGTTCAGGCGACTTTGCACGTAACGCACGTCTAGGTATTTTCGTTACTAAATCATACGCAAAAGGCGGCGCTATCTCTTCAATCGTGCCAATGGTTTCTCACGTAGACCACACTGAGCATGATGTTGATGTCATCGTAACTGAGCAAGGTATTGCTGACTTACGTGGTCTTGCACCGCAAGAGCGTGTACCTTTAATTATTGAAAACTGTGCACACCCAGATTACAAAGAACAACTTTGGGATTACTATAACCGTGCTCTAGAAGCAACGGGCGGCCATCAAACACCTCATATTTTAGAGGAAGCACTTTCTTGGCACGTAAATCTTGCTAAAAATAAAACGATGAAAAAAGAAGTTGCTAAAGCTTAATTTTCATCATTCAGAAACGCCTCATAAGTTGAAAAACTTATGAGGCGTTCTTTTTTGACGAGAATGGTATAATCAGTGTTGGACTATCTTTAAATAACATAACTTTTCATCGGAGGAGCTATGAAGAAACTTATCTATTTGATTATATTCTTGTCATTTTTCGACCTATTTACCCAGCTTCCTATCATAAGTACATATGCTGAATCTTTAGGGGCATCAGCCTTCTTTACTGGCCTGGCTGTAGGTATGTATTCTCTTTCCAATACATTTGGTAATATTATCTCTGGTTTTTTAACGGATCGTAAGGGACCATTCATTATTTTAATCCTAGGTCTACTAACAACAGGTCTTTCACTTACACTTTATAATTTAGTAGAAGATCCTATTGTTCTATTAGTAGTGCGCTTTGTACATGGATTAGTTGCGGGCTTCATTGTTCCTGCTGCATTCACCTTTTTAGCAAATGCAACTGAACAAGAGAAAAGAGGTAAGGGTAGTGCTATCTCCGGAGCTTTTGTTGGCATCGCCGCAATAATCGGCCCTGCCTTTAGTGGCATTTTAGCGAGTCGTACTAGCGTACCATTCGTTTTTAATATTACGGCAAGCTTTATGCTCTTGCTGAGTGTATTTGCCTTCTTTTTACTAAAATCAAAGCATGTTAAAAAAGAAAAATCTGCACCGATTACAAGCATTCCTATTCATGTACTTTTTACTAATACAGGTACATTAAAAGCCTTCTCTAGTGCATTCTTTTTAATGTTTTCTCAAGGGGTTATTGCCTATCTCCTTCCTCTAAAAGTACAATCTTTAGGCTTTGATTCACGTTTAAGCGGGACTTTGATGAGTACATTCGGAATTATTGCTGTACTCGTATTTATTTTACCGATTAACCGTATTTTCGATAGAGTGGCACCAATTAAAACATTATCACTTGGTATAAGTTTAATGGGGATCAGTCAATTATTAATTAGTCAGGCGGATTCAAGTACGTTACTTTATATTGCAATGGCCTGCTATGGTATCGGTTTTGGCTTCCTATTCCCATCAGTAAATTCACTTTTAATCGACTCTACGACTGCTGAAATCCGCGGAAAAGCATATGGTTATTTTTATGCCTTCTTTTCACTAGGAGTTGTCCTAGGTTCCTCATTACTTGGGTGGCTCTCACTAGGTATTGTCAGCGGCTTTATATTTACTGGAATTGTATTATTAGCATTTGCAACGATTATTATATGTACACAAAAAAGACCTTCTCACGTGAAATGAGAAGGTTTTAGTTATTATTTATCTTCTTGAATTTCTCCATTGTAGTAATGGATACCTGTATGTCCCCCACCTTCAGCAACCATTTCGTTTGAAGCTATTTTTGTTGGGGACGTTCCAGCTTCTGTCGCTACTTCAGTCGATATACGCTCTGATACGTCTTGGTGCATCTCCATATTTGTTGTACTCAAATAAGATGCTAATTTAGATTTTGTACTATTGAGCATACTTAATGCTTTATCACGATTTTCTTTTTTACTTAAATAAGATGCTGCTACAGCTAACCCTGCAATTAAAACACCTGTTCTTTTTCCTTTTGCCATTATAAATCCCTCCCAAAAATATAGAAACTGGCTCTATATTATATCTTTTCCCTATTATTTGAGGACTAAACATAATTTTTATTTACGTTACAGCATATATAAAAAGAGAGATCATCTATAATCCTTCGTCCCAGCATATAAACAAAATTCATAGTAAGTCTTATGTTCTCAGACATCGCAAATTAACCTCCTACTAAATTCCGTTACAGGTATTTCTTGTTTATCACCTAAAAATAAGGAATGCTATTTAAAGTACCCAATTGAAACTAAATTAAACCCCATATTATAGTAAATATCAATGATTACGAAGGGCAGTTAAAGGGCAATAATGTATTATTAACACTAATAATTGGAGAGTGATTATTATGAAAGATTTGGACTCAGTATATGATTGGGTAGACATGGCTTCATTAGTAGGTGGGGCAGGCATCTTAACTGCACTAATTTATAGTATTTTACTGTAAGGAATAGCATAGATGATTTAAAAAATCAATTATGACTCGGCGCAATCTCCGTTGCAAAAAACATGTATAGCTGGCGCTTTGCGCTTGCAGATAAACATAATGCCGCCGGAAGCTTTAACTGCTTTCAGCGAATGTTTTAAAAACATTTACGAGCTAAAAAGGCAATCTGCTTTATTTAACAAGCAAATTGCCTTATTTTTTATCCCGCATTAACGGGCAGTAAGTTTCACCATACCATTTTGCAAATAGATGCGCTCGATTGCCAATGGGGGATAAAAAAATCCCCACTGATTAGCGTTTCACTTTATCGTTTTACATCATGATAATCATTAGATTTTTCAAATGCAGCAACTACATACGAGCAAACAGCTTCCATTTTATAGCCTTTCTCACGTGCATATGCTGCAGCATGATCCAACAATTTTTTTGCCACACCTTGGCCACGGAGCTTATCGGATACATATGTGTGATCCATTATCATTATTTGACCCTTTTGTTGCCATGTAATTTCCGCTAATCTTTCCCCTTCTTGCTCATAGACAAAAGCAAGCTTATTTTCTGCTAGTTGTTGTAATTGAAATTCCATTTCCCATCACTCCTTTTTATCATAGTAACATACCCTCTTTACACGTAACATTAAAAAGCTACCTATGAAAAATAAAAGAATCTGTTACCTTTCCCTAGTAATCAAGGGAAAGTGTTACAGATTCTTTTCTGAATTAATTAAACCATGACGCAATTGTATCTTTTAAATTAGCAAAGAAATTTTTCACACTTTCCCAGAATCCTTTATCTTCCATCAGTGATCCAAATTTATCTTTAATTGTATTGCTAATATCATCTAATTGTTTAGACCATTTACCAAAATCAATGTCTAGTTTACTAATTTTATTCATCAAATCAACTAGTAATTGACGGTCCTTGTCACTTAAATTAATTTCAAGCTTGTTTAATTGCTCTTGCACAATCTTTTCAACTTCTTCTTTACTTGCTGGCTTCGATTCTGCAATTTCTTTTTTGATTTCCGTTAGTAATTCCGCAACCTTAGCATCATCCACGCCTGCCGATTGCGTAAGAGTAGTTGCTACTGATAGTTCATCATTTGCAACATCTGTACGATCAGTATCTAGCTTTTCACCTGTTGTTACTTCGTAAGCTTTATATATTCCCACTAGCGCTGAATGGCCTGTTACTGCCTTAGGCGCAGCAACCTGTACTGTTGCATCTTCAATACCTGCAGTTAGCATGGCATTTGCATACATTTCAGAAGTAACCTGTGTAATATTTGACGGTGTAACAATTTCAATAACTAAGCCTTCTCCTGCATTTTTGCGCGTAATTTTGGCAGAAGAATACATACGAGAGCTAGAATTACTATCTTTAATATATTTGGCTAAGTCTTGACCTGAAACTGTTATTTCTTCAACTTCAGGCTCTTCATTGACTTTTAATGACTTTTTAACAGACTCTTTTTCAGTCTCTGATAAGTTTGCACCGTATACGACGATTGGTGCTCCTAGTTTTTCATCAATTGCTTTAGGTGGCGTATTATCAGCTGCAAAACTTGTTGATGGCGCCATCACGCCAAATACTAACATAGTTGCCGTTAGTATTTTTATCCACGTGTTTTTCAAATTGTGTGACCCCTTTCGTTAGAAAACTCATTGGCCTGTATATTATTTGCCAATCAATTCTGCCTCGGCATCCTTGCTGCTGTCGCTTCGCTTTCGCGCAGTAAACATTTGCTGCTGTCGCTTCGCTTTCGCGCAGTAAACATTTGCTGCTGTCGCTTCGCTTTCGCGCAGTAAACATTTGCCGCTGTCGCTACAGATAAACAATGCGTCCGGATTCAGCTTTATGCCTGCAAAAAGAATTTCTTTCCGATTTCGCGACATCTGCCAGAGGCTTGACCTTCTTTGGAGCAGATGGTTGATCTCCCACTAAAAGAAGGTAGGCAATAATTAGTACGAAAAAAAGACGAGAAGGTTTCAGCAGCTCTCGTCATTTTCTTTAATTTTATCTTGTAACAAAAACATTTGTAACTGCCGTTACATAAAACAACTATAGTTGACGCTTTGCTTTCGCTACATAATAATTGCTGAAAGAAATTAAATTTCCTCTGTCCAACCGTCCTGCTGTTTTACCTTACCAGCTTTCATAAGCGTACCTAACGCTCGTTTAAATGCACCTTTGCTCATTTTAAACATTTCTTGCACTTCATCAGGTGAGGATTTATCGCCAAATGGCATTTTGCCCCCTACCTCTTGTAGATAATTTAAAATTCTTTGTGCATCATCTGACAGACGCTCATGTTTACGTGGTAAAAGTGATCCATTCATTGAACCATCATCTTTCACATCAATAATACGAACTTCTACGTCTTGTCCTAGACGAGGTTCTGCATTACGCTCTGACTCATGAACAAAAATACGGTACGGGATCTCCACACCTAATAAAAATGAGCCCACTGGTAATAAACGATATGGACGCGCCTTAATGTTTTTATTGTGCATTTCTTCAAATGCACCTTCATATAATTCCGAAATTTTTTCTTCAGTTGCTAAACGTCCAAATAAATCACCATTGCGATCTGTGCGTAAGGTCATAAATAAATGGTCGCCTGGTGCTGGCCAAAGCTCTTTTATTGCAGGTAAATCTTCAGCTTTTACTAGCACCTCGCGTGAAGTACCGATATCTACAAAGGCCCCTTCGCGCTCGACTACTTTTAGCACTCGAGCCCAGCCATATTCCCCTTGTACGAAAGCCGGAATAGCTGTTGTAGCTGCTAAATCGCCACGACGATCCGCAAATAAAAATACTTCAAGGCGGTCACCTATTGCAAGTGGCTCTGTTACCTCTGAAGCATTTAAGGGTAGTTCGTCAACTCCATTTGTTAAGATCCATTTCGATGCTTGTTGTTCTAAAACAGTTAACGTAACAACTTCACCTGATTTTAATTCGTTCATATTGTCTTCCTTTCCCTCTTACCATCATTTTCACAAAACCTTTAGAAATTATGATGTGTTCTAGATGCCTCTAGTTTTTTAACGATGTCCGGATTTTCTTCCATTACTTGCACAAGATCCGCAATTCGATCGATTGAATTCCAACTTAAATGATGTTCAATTCCTTCAACATCATCGTAAATTCGCTCTTCATCCACACCAATGATTCGCAAAAATTGCTCTAGAAGCTCATGGCGCAGTACAAGACGTTTTCCAAGCTTTTCTCCTTTAGGCGTCAATGTAAGGCCACGGTATTTTTCATAAACTAAATAACCATCTTTATCTAATTTTTGAACCATTTTTGTAACAGAAGAAGGAAGAACAGATAATGCTTCAGCAATGTCAGACACACGAGCATACCCTTTATTTGTGATTAATAAGTATATTTGTTCGATATGGTCCTCCATACTAGGTGTTGGCATATCCTTTTCCCTCTCTTTCCTTTTCTTACTCTCTAGTTTACTACAAGCTTGCCTTAAAAGTTAACTGAAAATACATATGCCAGAAAAACAATACTTGTGCAACCTAAAAAGAACCAACTTCATATGTTGGCTTCCGTTTAGTTGGAAAATTTGTGGCGATGAATATTAAGGTATCGTTTTAAAATATGCTTTATGCAAAGCAAGGGGGTGATTTCCGTTCCAGGCTACTCGCTTTCCTGTGGGCGAGCGTCGAGCCGCTTCCTCCGCTGCGCTCCGTGCAGGGTCTCGCCTGTCTCGCTTTCCCACGGGAGTCGAGTAGCCTTCCACTCCAACCAACAATAGTGTAGCGCTATTATAAATTTTTTGCATTTCAAAAGTGAACACTTTGGCTACTCATCATTTTCGAAAATCGCGAGTAAAGCGGCTCATCGGACGCCCCCTGGAAGCTCTGCTCTGCGCAAAAGCGAAGCGGCAGCTACAAATGTTTTCTGTGCGAAAGCGCAGCGGCAGCAACAAAGCGCCCAGTCTCCACTACAATCAACTATTCTCATAGCGTTTATTTTCTGGCATTTTACTCTAATTTATTGAGATAAAATAAAACATTAGCAATTGGTTTTATCTGTGCAAAAGCGCAGCGACTGCTACAATTGGATTTTATATGCGCGAAAGTGCAGTGACAGCAACAATTTAGTTATTTGCGCGAAAGCGGAGTGTGAATGAAGTGGCAGCGGCAATAATAGCGGAGGAACCGGTCAGTCACTTTCCCAATGGAAAGCAAATAGCGTGGAACGGCAATCAACCCTCGCTTTGCCGATAAGCATACTCTATTGACCCAATAGTTTTTCAAAAAACATGAAGAGCCAACTTCATATAGAAGTTGGCTCTTCCTTATGTCGAGGATGCTTATTTACCACATGTAATGCATGAATAATCTCTTTATTGATTCGTTCAATATTTTCAGGAGTATTCATCATTCTAAATGCTTCATCTCGGGTTTCCATAGATGTAACATACTTGCTAGGCAATGCATTTAGTGTAAGTGCCACTGTGTCAAGTTCACAGATTTCACATTTACAAAATGTTTGATATTCCGGTCCTCGTAGTAGAAAACTTACTAAACCACGTACAATTTCCTCTGTAACATTTACTAAAATAGGATCTGACATATTCAAACCTTCGCCTCATTTTTATTTAATTGTTACATTATTCCTGAAACCATAATAACGTTAACGAAGCTTTTTTTCAAGAATCGCTAGTAGCATCTATATCAAAACAAATTACTAGCTCCTTAGAATGATTTTATTTCCTACACCCTTCCTTCAGGTTATATCTTATTCACCATTTCTTTGTTTTGATTAATCGCAATGAGTTAAACACAACTAGTAACGTAGCACCCATATCTGCAAAGATCGCAATCCATAATGTTAGCCATCCCGGGATAACGAGTAACAAAGCAACTAATTTTAGGGCTAAGGCAAATATAATGTTCTCTTTTATGATGCGTAATGTTTTCCTACTTAAGCCAATCGTATAAGGTAGCTTCGTTAAATCATCACCCATTAATGCGATATCCGCAGTTTCTAGTGCTGCATCAGTACCAGCACCTCCCATTGCAATACCGACATCGGCTGAGGCAAGTGCAGGTGCATCATTAACACCATCTCCTACCATCGCTACTGCACCATACTGGGCACGTAAATCTTTAATGGCCATTAATTTTTCTGCTGGTAATAAACTCGCTCGCACATCTGTCATATTTAAGGAAGTTGCAATTGCCTGTGCTGTTGGCTTTGCATCACCTGTTAGCATAACTTTATGTTTCACTTTTAAACCATTTAATTTATTCAACACTTCTTTACTTTCTTGTCGTAATTGATCAGCAATACCAATCATTCCTATAAACTGATTATTACTAACAGCTGCTACAACTGTTTTCCCCTGTTGTTGAAGTTTTTCAACCTGTTCTTTTATCATTTCATCAACAGTCGTTAATGTAGCAATCCATTTTAAGCTTCCTACATAGATTATTTGACCGTCTACTGTTGCGTAGGCACCCTTTCCTGTTACGGATTGAAAGTCTGTTGGTTTAAGCTCTGTTAAATTTTCCTCATGCAATGCCTGTAAAATTGCTTTAGCTAATGGATGCTGTGATTGCTTTTCAACGGCCGCTACTAGCTGTAAAACATAATCCTTAGACATATTTTGCGATGTAAAAATATCCGTTACAGCAGGTTGACCTTTTGTAAGTGTTCCTGTCTTATCAAATGCTATTGCTTCTATATGACCAAGTTGCTCTAAATGAATTCCGCCTTTAATAAGAACACCTTGTCTAGCTGCATTCCCGATTGCCGTAACAATAGCAACTGGTGTAGAAACGACTAATGCACATGGACAGCCTACAACAAGGACAGCTAATCCTTGGTAAATCCAATGTTGCCAATCACCTATAAATAAAGGAGGGATAACCGCTACAAGTAAAGCTACAATCATAATTGCAGGCGTGTAGTATTTCGCAAAGCGATCAACGAATTGCTGCGAAGGTGCTTTTTCTGCCTGGGCTTCTTCAACAAGATGAATGATTTTGGCAATTGTTGTGTCCTCTACTCGCTTTGTCACACGAACCTCTAGGGCACCTTCTTCATTTAATGTTCCTGCAAATACTTCGTCATCGACTGTTTTACTGACCGGAATAGATTCACCTGTAATCGCTGCCTGATTCACTGCTGACAATCCACTAACTACAATTCCGTCCATAGCAATCTTCTGACCAGGTTTAACGATTAAAATGTCACCAATCTCAATCTCCTCCGTTGGTAACTCCATCTCATGGAAATGTTCGCCATGTGCTCGCTTAATCGTTGCTGTTGGTGGAGCTATATCCATTAGCTGACGAATTGATTGACGCGCCTTATCCATTGAATACGCTTCAAGTGCTTCACTTACAGCAAATAAAAAGACAACTACAGCGGCTTCTTCCCATTCTCCTATAATGGCTGCACCGATTACCGCAATGGTCATCAGCGTCTTCATATCAAATTCAAAGCGCGCTAGATTGCGGAAACCTGTTTTGAAAATGCCAATTCCCCCAACTAGAATTGCGATAATAAACATCCCAATAGTGAGTGGCTCAGTTTCACTTCGCATTGCTCCAAACACATATCCAAGCACTATGAATAGCAAGGAGATTCCAGCTAATATATTTTCTGTTTTTCGATAAAAAGGTGTTGATTTTTCAATTGTTCTTACTGTTGATTGGGAAACTTTTATGCCATCGAAGGCACCTGCTTCTTCAAGCTGATCAACCTCAATATTACCAATAACCATTATTTTAGAAGCACCAAAATTCACTTGAGCATCCTGGACTTCGGGAATAGCCTTCACATTTTTTTCGAATTTGGCTGCACAGCTTGCGCAGGATAAGTTTTGTAGCCTGTATTCTTGTTTAGTTGGTGTCGCTGTCATTTACAATCCCCTCTTTCACATGTTCATAGGCAATCGTTACAATTTGATACACATGCTCATCAGCTAAAGAGTAGTACACTTGCTTTCCTTTCCGATATGATTTCGCTAAATTATTATCTTTCAAATATCGTAAATGATGCGATGCTGTTGCTACTGAAGAGCCGATAATGGAAGCAACATCGCAAACACATAATTCAGCTTTGACCGTTAAGGCATACGCAATTTTAAGTCTTGTTTCATCAGATAATGCCTTTAAAAATTTTGCTACTCTTGATAGATCTGGCATTTGCTGTTGTACCTTGATGACAGCTTCTTCATCAACATGTGTTATTTCACATACTTCTTTTGACATTTTTTCATCACCTCATTCAAATGTTTGTTTGATTGTTTTCAATATAACATAATATTCCATCATATTCAAATGAATATTTGAATGTAAATGATTTATATCACCGCTTTAAAAAATATCTTTATATACAAGTAAAAAATCTAGAAATGTGTAAAATAAATTGTTTCAAATACAAAAAAAATCCTTTCTACTCGAAAATAGAAAGGAATTTTTTATTGTCATAATATAAAAACGCATTTAATTCTTATAGCCTTTCATCCTATTTGGCTTTTAAACGCAACGTCTTACCTTTAATATCTTCTTTTCTCACAAACGTTTGATGATAATCTCCATTAGCCCAATCCATTACTTGATCTTGATACCATGCTGATTTTACATGTCCACTCTGTCCAGGACCAACAATATGATAGGCTGAACTTAAATCTCCAACATCAACAACAAAGCGCCATGATGCGCCATGATTAACATTTCCAGCTAAGTCATTATCAGCAGCTTGAACAGTAACCTTTGAACCACCAATAGGAACCTTTTTAGCATTAAAATATGCTGCAAGAATCGGTGAAGCTTTACCTAATGTATGGTCAAAGGTAAGCTGATGGAAGTTACCCCATTTCCATTTCGATACGTTTTTGCCGAATTGATCTTCTATTTGTGCGACAGTGAGCTCTAACGCCTTGTAAACTGTTGCATCCACTCCACCTTGCTCCTCAATCCATATGCTATTCTTACCAGCATAAGCTGTACGTAAAAGCTGGTCTGTAATATTAAATTTCCCATACATTAATTCATACATATCTTCTGGCATCTGATCCTTAAATAACACTTCCTGTAACTTTTCCATTAATGTATGGAACACTAATGGCGCCCCTGAATCCTTTGCATCTACCATGTCCCAATTCTCTAATAATTTAATTACATCTTTATATTTCCCATTCTGATCTTGTGCTTTTATTGATGTTAATAAATAGGGTAAAAACTCACGAGCATATAAGTTATGCTGATCCATTTGTAATTTCTTTATGTCTTCCACCGTTAAAGAGTCATTCGCCGCTAAAACTTCCTTAATCCGTTCAAAACGATAAGGCTGTGCCCAGAAATCTGTTATATGATAAGGATATTCTTCCCCAATAACTTCATTATTCGCTGTTGCAATAAAGCCTTCATCTGGGTTTACTACAGTCGGAAGCTCATCCCACGGGATAAAGCCCTTCCACCCATAGTCACTAGAATCACCTGGTACCGGCAATTGCCCGTCCCCTTGTTTTCGAATCGGAATTTGACCATTCGCTTTATACGCAATTGTGCCATCCTTTGATGCAAAAACGAAATTTTGAGCTGGTGCCTTAAAATCCTCTAATGCTTTTTCAAATTCACCCCAGGATTTTGACTTATTAAAGCCTAACACCGCACGAAGTTCTGTCGTTGGTTGTAGTGCCGTCCACTGCATCGAAAACTGTGCTGTAGGCTCCGTATCTTTAAAAGCTAAATCTGTCATGATTGGGCCGTGACGTGTGACAACGACATTAAAATCTACCGTTTCTCCGTCCTTTACCTTTATCGGTTCATTACGCACCTCTGCTTGCTCCCACTTACCATCATAGCGGAACTGTGTCGGATTATTCGGATTAGGTATTTCAATATATAAATCCTGTACATCAGGTCCAACATTTGTTACACCCCATGCAATGTTATCGTTGTGACCTAAAATAATGCCCGGGACACCCGCAAAAATTACGCCACTCACATTTTGCTCAGGAGATTGCAGATGCATTTGATACCAAATAGATGGTGTACTCAGCCCTAAATGTGGATCATCTGCTAAAATTGGCGTTCCGTTTTTTGTTTTCTTCCCCGATACAACCCAGTTATTACTGCCGTTAAATTCATTTGGCAACAGCTCTGTCTTAAAATGCCCTGCCACTGCTACGGGATTGTCTTTATTTGCCTTAATAATAGATGAGGCGTTTTCAGGATACTTTATAAATAATTCTTTAGCTTTTTCTTCACCAAAGTTTTGCAAAGCCCAATGACGGAACGCCAGCGTATTCCAATTACCCCCTAAATCATAGGCCATATATTTACCAATAGTAAGAGAATCTACAACGGACCATTCCTCCGGTTCGTAGCCTAGTAATGCAAATTCATAGCTTAATGTATTATTTTCCTTAGCCTGTGTAATAAAAGCATTGACGCCATCTGCAAACCACTCAAGTACCTGTCTACTTTCTGTATCATAGATAGATAATGACTTTTCAGCTGCCTCACGCAAGCTAAACGTTCGGAAATGTTTGTCCGTATCAATAGTTGCCTCACCGATTATTTCCGACAAACGACCACTAGCTTGTCTTCGCGCTAAATCCATTTGAAACAGTCGATCTTGCGCTTGAACATAGCCTTGCGCACGATATAAATCTGCATCTGTTTTTGCAAAAATATGAGGGATTCCCTTGTCATCCCTTGTGACAGTTACATCTTCATCTAGCACGTTCAACGAAAGCTCTCCATCAATTTCTGGCTTTGATTTATTCATAAACCATGTAAATCCAATAAATGCGACAATAGCTACTACAGCTAAAAATCCCGCTATAGCCAGTAGCCACTTTTTCCACGTAAACTTTCTCATATCCCGCCCCCCTTTTTGCAATATATTCTTTTACCCGCTTTCAAATCCTTTAAAAAGTTTTGAAATTTAACTTCTTTATAGCGGGTGTCATTAATTGCGTTGCAGTATAAAAAAAATCGTATCTCCTTTTAGAAAATACGATTCTTAAAAACTAGTTATTTAGCTGTAATTCAATCGGACAATGATCACTGCCCATAATATGTGAATGAATGCTAGCCTCATTTATGTTGTTCTTTAGTCTCTCAGAAACAATAAAGTAGTCAATACGCCATCCGATATTACGCTCGCGTACTTTATTCATATAAGACCACCATGTATAGTGATCTGTTGTATCTGGATACATGTAGCGGAATGAATCTACAAAACCACTTGCCAATAGCTCCGTCATTTTTTCACGTTCTTCATATGTAAAACCTGAATTACCAACATTAGACTTCGCATTTTTTAAATCAATGTCCATATGTGCAACGTTTAAATCACCGCAGTAGACAATAGGCTTCTTACAATCTAACTCTTTTAAATATAACGCTAATCGATCCTCCCACTCTAAACGAAGAGGTAGTCTAGCTAAATCACGCTGTGAATTCGGGGTATAAACATTCACTAAGTAAAAATCTTCATACTCTAGTGTAATAATTCTGCCCTCTCCCTGCGATTCATCATCACCAACACCATAACGTACTGCAAGTGGAGTATGTTTTGTAAAGATCGCTGTACCTGAATAACCTTTCTTCTCTGCATAATTCCAATATTGCTCATATCCCTCAAGAGAAATCTCCACTTGATTAGCCTGACACTTTGTTTCTTGTATACAGAAAAAATCTGCATCTACATGATTGAAGAAATCTAAAAACCCTTTACCTAGGCAGGCTCTAATTCCATTAACATTCCATGATATAAACTTCATTTTCTGTTTCACTCCTCAAAAAAACGCCCTTCACTATTAACGAAGGGCGTAGTATCCTATAGGTCGTCTCCAACGATTTTTACTTCTGTTTCTAAGTCGATGCCAAACTTTTCTTTCACTACTCGTTGTACCATTTGGATTGTTGCAATATAGTCAGTAGCCGTTGCATTACCTTTATTAACAATAAAGCCTGCATGCTTCGTTGATACTTCTGCATCACCTACGCCTTTTCCTTGTAAGCCGCTATCTTGAATAAGCTTGCCAGCAAAGTGACCTGGTGGGCGCTTAAAAACACTTCCTGCAGATGGGTATTCTAACGGTTGCTTAGATTCTCGCTGAAACGTTAAATCAGCAATTTTTGCATCAATTTCTTCCTGTACACCTTTTGCTAATTGAAACTCGGATGATAATACATAATACCCCTTCTTCGCAATGATACTATGACGATAACTAAGTTCAAGTTCATCTTTCGATAATATTAAAATTTCGCCTTCTTTTGTTAATACTTTCGAAGAAATAATAATATCCTTAATTTCACCGCCATAAGCACCTGCATTCATTGCCATAGCTCCCCCAACTGAACCAGGGATACCACATGCAAATTCAAAACCTGTTAAAGATGCTGCCGCAGCCAGTTTTGATACATCCTTAATAAGCGCACCACTTTGCGCGTAAACATGGTCACCATTAATGCGAATCTCATCTAAAAATGAAAATGTAACAACGATCCCTCGATGACCGCCATCACGAACGACCATATTAGATCCATTACCTAACATTAATAAAGGTATATTATTCTTATGGGCATAGCGAATAACTGTTGCTGCCTCTTCCTCAGTTTCAACGAGAACGAAAACATCCGCTTTACCGCCTAATTTTGTCATAGTATATTGCTGTAATGATTCATTTAACTTAATATTGGCCGGATTAACGCTCTGCGCTAAATCCGCTGCCCATTGTTCTTTTGTCATAAGAGCTAATTCCTTTCTAACGTCCTTCTTACTCTACACTAGTATGGATTTAGAACCCCAATTTGACAAGTAAAATGAAGGTTCTTTTTTCTTGCCTTAACGGGTAGCGAGAGTCCCAGCAGAGATGATGAATAGGAAATTCATAGTCATTAGTATTACATATGTGCAATGTTTATCTATCCATCAGAAATTTCGAGATAGCCTTCACAAAATTAAAGCCAACTCGATGCCCATGATTCGATATTACGAATTGCTCCTTCTAGTGCCCAACCTTTATCCGTCAAAGAATACTCAACACGTACCGGTACCTCTGAATATACTTTTCGTTCAACAAGCCCTTCTTTTTCTAGCTCTTTTAAACGTTCGGATAATAAACGACCGCTTACAGGTAATGAAGATTCTATTTCATTGAAGCGCTGTGGTCCATCTAATAATTGATATAAAATTAGCCCTGTCCAGCGTTTCCCAATTAAATCCATTGCTTTAGCTAAACGAGGACATAAATTTGACTCATTCATTTTTTTCACCTCTTATGTACTCTATTGTAACGATTATTTTTAAAAAAGTAAATTTGAAGTAACTTATTTACTAACGATAATTTGTTTACTTTTATTAATTTAATTACTAATTGTAACCTATGGACATTTTTGGATTTAATTTAGATTCAACGTTAAAGTACCTTATCTAACTTTGTCCTTATGCCATAGAGATTAGCCGTGGCCGTTCGATGAGAGGTGAGTAAGGGTCATTTAATATCTGCAATGAAAATGGCAACTTACTTCTATATAGATGCGCATGATTTTATTATTATGACTCCTTCCATTGTGTATCTTAACAAAACTGTCTTACGGTTTAAGGTTTCATTTTAAACATTCACAAAATGAACTTTTTTCAATGTAATATTCTCTCATTTTTTCTAAAAACTCATTGAATATCTGAATTGTTTATTTTATTATTCTTGTAAGATATTGGTTCTTTTCCAATGATGATTTCAGTCATTCAACTATTGGTTTTTCTGTACGACATATGAGGATATTTTCAAACATTAAACAATGGTCGCTGTTGCTAGGGTTTCGCCAAAAGACTTTGTTCGTGATGAATCTGTATCTCCCTGATCACTGACATTAATCCAAAAACTATATTTACGTCTACATATATTGAAAAACTAGTAGATAAGAAGTTTGCTATATATAGAGATTTAACTAATCACTTATGCCTCGGCATAATTGTAGCTGTCGCTACCGATAAACAACTTCTGAATTCTGTAACATCCGCCTTTATAACGACTTTAGGCACAATATTTCTTAGATTGGAGGCCATTTTATGGTTGGGTTTGATGAATTCTCTTTTGTACCTAGTTTTATTTCAATAATGTTTATTATCGTGTTCGGTATTATAGCATTTACTATTATTAAAAATATCTTACAATGGGCGAAAAACAACAATGAACCATTATTAACAGTACCCGCTAAAGTCGTAACAAAACGTTCGAATACTAGTGGAGGTTCTGGTAACTCTAGTGCCCATACATCGTACTATGTAACGTTCGAAGTACAAAGTGGCGATCGTCTAGAATTAAAAATGAATGGTCGAAATTATGGACAGCTTGCAGAAGATGATTTTGGCCTATTGTCATTTCAAGGCACACGTTATCATGCATTTGAGCGACACAAAAAGGAGAGTAGCGTTTAACAACGCACTCTCCTTTTAACATTTCATTATTACTTAATTAAATATTTAGCAAAGCCGCCTTCAGTATCTCCTAAATATTCGATATTACTACCTACAGGAATGGCCTTTTGTGCATCCTTAGCAGAGTTGTAAATTATTTTTGTATTGGCTGGGAACGGTACAAATGACCAGTTGTTATCCGCAGCAGGATTAATTGTTTTATTTTCCATAACGTAATCAATGACAGCTTGGCGATTTTCATAAGCATAGTTTGTTATGTTAGAGCCATCTGTATTTTTAAATGTGGTACCATAAGAACCACCCACGCGGTAATTATTCGTAATGATGATAAATTCCTGATTTAAATCGATTGGTTTACCGTTGTATTGTACGTTTTTAATACGATTTGCTTTTTTATCTTTCAGAATACCTCGACTATCATATTTCGCCGGAGATGTTACATCGATTTGATATGTTAAACCATCTAATACATCAAAATTATAAGAACGTGCTTCTGGGTCAATAATATTTTGTTCTTCCGTTTTATTTGGATCAATTGTTGCAAAAATACCAGCAGCCATTTCTAACCATTCAACTGCTTGTGCACCTGTTACTTTAATCGTTGCAACAGTATTATCGTAATAATAGATGTCTGCCATATTTTTAATCGCAAGCGGACCTACAGGAATGTTTGTGTAATCTGTAGGGTTATTGCGGGAGCCTGCCTTGAAAGGAGCACCGGCAGAAAGTATTGGTGTGTTTTCATCAGCAGTACCTTTTAACTCTTTTTCAATAAACCATTTTTGAGCTTGTGTCACAATTTGAATAGAAGGATCATCTTGAACCATCGAGAAGTAGCTTTGAATTGGTGCCGTTGTCTCACCAACAGGCTGACGTATATACTTTAGCGTACCTTCATGCGCTTCTTTAATTACATTTAAAACAGTTTTAGATGGTTGTAAGCCTTCTTGTTTAATAGAACGGATAGAGCCTTGCCCATTCACTACAACCCATTTAGAGCCTTGTTGTTCTAGCTTTAAATCAATGACTCCAAGATAGCTACCATAGCTTCCTGCCATTACAGTAGGTACTCCGTTTATTGTCCCTTTTTCTTGATCAACATTTTTAAGATTTTTATAGTCACCAGGGAATGTTAAATGAGAGTGACCTGTAATTAAAGCGTCTACCCCTTCAATCTCAGAAATTTGGTATCCTACGTTCTCGTTACCTTTTACGTAAGTATCCTCACCAATACCTGAGTGTGAAAGTACCACAATTACGTCTGCACCTGCTTTTTGCATTTCTGGTACAACCTCTTTCACCGCTTCAACTGGTTCTTGCATTTCTACTTTGCCTGCTAAATGAATAGCATCCCATTCAACAATTTTCGTAGGTACGATACCTGTAACGCCAACTTTAAGTGTGTGCTTTTTACCTTTATTGTCGACAACCTCTTTATCAAGAATTACATAAGGTGTATACATACGCTCTTTTGTTTTAGCGTCGTAGGTGTTTGCATTTACGACTGGATATTTTGCATCATTTAATACTTCATCTAAAAACTCTAAACCATAGTTGAACTCATGGTTCCCTAAAGTTCCACCATCATATTTCAGCGCATTTAGTGCTGCAATCGCTGGATGAACTTCACCTGGCTTTAAAACGCTCTCCAACGCTTTATAAGATCCAAGTGGCGTTCCTTGAATTAAATCACCATTATCAAATAATAATGTGTTTGGATTCTCAGCACGGGCTTGTTCAATTAATGTTGCTGTGTTTGCTAAACCTAAATCAGCTGATTCAGTATCTAAGAAATAATTATAATTTGCAAGGTTTGTATGAATATCTGTTGTTCCTAAAATTTGAAGATCTACTTTAGTTGTAGTTGTAGGTAATTTGTATTCGGCTACAAAGCGTTCAATAATACTTTGCATTTGCTCAGTTGTTACATAATCATCAGGACGAATTGTGTTATCTTCAAAGCCTTGTAATATGTTTGCAGCAACAGCATTTGCTATATCTTGCTTATGTGTTGTTGCAATTTGAGCTGCATCTTTAAACTGATCTAATACAGAAAGCGGAGCGTTTTCATTGACTAATCCACGAGCAGAAATAACAAATGCTTGTTGACGTGTCAATTTATCATTTGGGTCAAACAATGTCGCAGTTTTACCTTTAATAAGCTTCAATTCTACTGCTTTTTCTACATACGGGGCTAAATCCTTTGAGACGTCAGTAAAGGCAATTTTGGAACCATCACCTAGCTCTACATTCAAGCTTTCTACTAATTCTTTCACATAGTCCCCGCGTGTTACATCGTTTGATGCAGCATTGGCGGATAGTCCAAATGGTAAGACCGTGAATAGAACAAGTAACATAGCCAAGAATTTAGTCATTAATTTCTTGTTCATGAAATACCCTCCTTAAAACTCTAATATTTTCCTACGATTCCTATTATATTATACTAATCGCTTTATTAACTGAACGAATAGTCCTAATTGTATGTATTTTTAACCAAATAACAAAACACTTTACTCAAAAACGATAGATTAATATCATTTCATAGTTATTCACACAATGTGATGTTATTAAATGTAAATTAACAATAAGCCCATAATATCAATATTTTAGACCTCTTCATCATTACCATACCTCTAAGAAAGCCATAAAAAAAGTTCTCTCAGATTAGAGAGAACTTTTATTAAAAAATACTTTATTATGCATTTACAGTTTGTAAAGATTGAGCTACTTTTTTAACCGCTTCTAGGCCATTTGCAATAATTTCTTGTGCTTTATCTTGTGACGCGTTATGACCTTCAATGATAACCTCTTCGATAATTTCCATACCGAACATGCCAACAACATTTTTAATGTAGTTAACTGACATTTCCATTGGTTGTGCTTCAGGTGCAGAATAGTAGCCACCACGAGCATTTAAAATAACTACTTTTTTGTCAGTCATTAAGCCTTCTAATTGACCGTTTTCATTATATTTAAATGTATAACCAGCTTGGAATACATAGTCAATGAAAGTTTGTAATTTCGCTGGGATTGTTAAGTTCCAAAGCGGGAAAGCAAATACAACAACATCAGCTGCAGTTAAAGCATCCATAGCTTTTTGTTTTGCTGCTAAAAGACGTGATTCAATGTCAGTTAACGCTTCGCCGCTTTGAACTTTACCAAAAGCATTGAAAAGATCTTGACCGAAATAAGGCATATCTTCTGCAAATACGTCAAAAGTCGTTACATCTACACCTTGTACATTTTCCATAAATGTGTCATACATTTTTGTTGAAATACCATCTGGTCGGTTGTTAGCTTTTACTACTAATACATTCATTATATAAATTCTCCCTTAAAACCAAAGTTTAATATCTCGAATTCAAGATATATAAGTATATTAAAAAAATTTACGAAAAAAGTCAACGTTAGTAGACTCAGACTTTTGACCGAAATATAGTTGATTTAATATTTACACCATAACGTAAGGTTGTTTTCCATTCCAACTGAACGCTTTGTTGCTGTCGCTTCGCTTTCGCACAGATAAAAACATTTGTTGCTGTCGCTTCGCTTTCGCACAGATAAAAACATTTGTTGCTGTCGCTTCGCTTTCGCACAGATAAAAACATTTATTGCTGTCAATTCGCTTTCGCACAGAGCAAAGCTTCCCGGGGGCGTCCGATGAGCCGCTTTAGGCTCTTATCACCCCAAGGAGTCGCCCAATCTCCATTCCAATCATCTTTGCCACACGATATGCGTACCGTGTTTCGAGAATATTCTTTTAAGGTAACCCAACATTTTCGAGGTCCTAACCTAAATGTTGTTATAGTCAGATCGCCTTCATTCTCAAAGTGACCAGATTCTATTAAAACTTACCTTCAGAATTAAAATTTACAACTATCATCAGTACAAACTCCTCCATCTTCTGAGCCTGCCATCTTTAATCCTGGTAGTAAGCCCTCTTCCTCAGCCACTTTACGTAAAGTTTCTTCAAATACTTCTTGAGGTTGTGCCCCAGAAATACCATACTTACGATTTAACACAAAGAACGGTACCCCCCTTACGCCAAGTTGTAGCCCTTCTTGTATATCAGTCTCTACGTCTATTTTAAAATCATCGTTAGATAGAACCTTTGCAACTTCTTCACGGTTCAGACCTACTTGCTCAGCAATATCGATTAATACATCATCTTGACCAATGCGCTTTGCTTCAATAAAATAACTGGATAATAGTGCTTCGACAAGTGCTGTAATATCGCCTTGTTGTTGTGCCCATTTTACTAGACGATGCGCTTTTAATGTATTTTCCTCCATTGAATTATCAAAGTTAAAATCTAGACCAACTTCTTTAGCGCGAGCAGCAACACCTTGCGTCATTTCCTTCGCTTTTTCTAGCGACATTCCATACTTTTTCGCCAATGCCTCATACGTAGACACATTCGTATCCACGGGTGTTGTTGGGTCAAGTTGATAGCTTTTATAAACGAGCTCTACCTGCCCCGCATAACCCGTATCCTGAATCGCCTGCTCTAGTTGCTTTTTACCGATATAACAAAATGGACATACATAATCTGACCAAATTTCAATTTTCATAAGTAGTCACGCTCCCTTTACTACATTGTAGCGATAGTAAATATAGCAAGGCAATTTTTAAGCTTCATTGCATAAATTTTCAAATCAATCTACATACTGTACGTAAAAACAATGTGAGGGTTATGTATGACACAATCTCTTTGGCTCGGAACAATTAATCCCATTTCGCTACCATCACTGCCTGCATCAACAACTTGTGATGTATGTATAATCGGTGGAGGATTGACTGGACTATATACAGCATATGTCTTAGCAAAATCAGGAGTAGATGTGGTCTTACTTGAAGCAAATTCCCATATCGGCCATGGTACAACTGGTAATTCAACAGGAAAATTAACTGCACAGCATAGCTTAGTTTATGCTAACCTTATTGAAAAACTTTCTGTAGATGAGGCACGACTCTATTATCAGCTCAACCAAATAGCTGTAGAGAATGCATTACAATTACTCCCTAAAGAAAGTATTCAACAAGTAGATTCCTTGCTTTATTGCCAAACAAAAGAAGGCTATGCCCAATTATTAAAAGAATGGAATGCCTATAAAGTATTAAATATTAAGGCAAAAATCACTTCTGATACAGAGCTTCCCTTCCCAGTTACAAAAGCACTTAGTATGTCCCAGCAGGCTCAAATACACCCTGTAGAAGCTTGTAATTTCCTTGTAAAAGAAGCATTATCAATGGGCGCAAAAATCTACACAAATACCCGTGTTCAGCAATTAAATATACCTCAGAATAGCTTACATACCGCAAACAATATGTCGGTTCAATACAACAAGCTTATTTTGTGCACACACTATCCAATCGAAGCCTTTAGAGGACTTCACCTTTTTAAACTTTCTAATAGTCGTTCCTATATGGTTGCTAGTAAAATTACCGATACACTACAAGGTCAATATTTATGCGTAGATAATCCAACTCGCTCTATTCGGACAGCTACTATTAACGACGAGCACTATCTAGTGTTAGGCGGCGCTAATCATATTGCAGGTGAAACGACTAATACGGAACCCTATTATGAGGCCATTCAAAATGAAATGAAGGCACATTTCGATCAAGAGGCAATCTATCGCTGGTCCGCACAGGACATTGAAACACCTGATATGGTCCCTTATGTTGGCAAAATTACACCATCATTGCCTAATGTTTTCATTGCAACTGGCTATCGAAAATGGGGAATTTCCAATTCTTTTGTAGCGGGGGATATTTTATCATCCCTAATAACAGGAGCAAGGAATGAAGATGGTGCCATACCTCTTTATTCTCCAGCACGCACAAAATTTGGAGCTCAGTTTATGCAAATGCTAAAGGTAGGAGGCTTTGTAGCAAAGGAGTTCGTAGCGGGTTATGTAAAACACGCAAATTCACCAACTTGCACGCATTTAGGTTGTAAAACAAAATGGAATGAAGCCGACGAAACATGGGATTGCCCGTGTCACGGCTCTCGTTATAATGCCAAAGGAGAAGTTCTTGAAGGTCCTGCTGTACACTCATTAAAACTAGATTAAAAAAAGAGGTTGCCTTTTTCAAGGCAACCTTTCCTCATTATTTCAATGCATCCGTTAAAACTGGAACGATTTGTTTTTTACGAGATACAACACCTGGTAAAAGAACGCGATTATTCACAAGCTCCGCGCCAAATCCTTTTGCTGCAGCCTCTGCTACTTGTCCAACTGCAACTGCTGTTGAATCATTGTTTAAAATATCTGTTACAACAAAGAAAAATAAATCTAAACCATTTTCCGCAACATTTTTATTTAATAAAATTTCTAATTCCTCTTGGCGACCAAGTACATCGTTAATATCGACAGCGTTTACTTGAGCTACTACAGATTTATATTCACCGAATTGGAATTCTTTTGCATCTAATGATAAAAGATCTTCTAATGATTTATCTGAAAGGTCAGCGCCTGCTTTAAGCATTGCTAAACCGTATTCAGCGGCATCAACACCTGCAATTTTCGCTAGCTCCTCACCAGCTTTTACATCTTGCTCAGTGCAAGTTGGTGATTTGAATAATAATGTATCAGAAACGATAGCAGAAAGCATTAATCCAGCAATGTTTGCAGGAATTGCTACGCCATGCTCTTTGAAGATTTTATTTAAAATCGTTGCAGTACAGCCCACAGGTGCTGCACGGTAGTATAGTGGATCAGCCGTTTGGAAGTTGGCAATACGGTGATGATCAATAACCTCCGTAATTTGTACCTCTTCAATGCCATCAGCAGATTGCTGGAATTCATTGTGGTCTACAAGGATTACTTTTTCTGCTTCTCCAACTACTGATGAAATTAAACGAGGTGCCTCAAAGCCGAATTTATCTAAAGCAAATTGAGTTTCGTTATTTACTTCTCCAAGGCGTACCGCTTCAGCATCAACGCCAATTTGCTGTTTTAAATATGCATATACAATTGCAGATGTAATTGTGTCTGTATCTGGATTTTTATGACCAAAAACTAAAACTTTACTCATTGAAATTATTCCTCCTAAATGGCAATAACATTTATATTTTATTTTACCATACCTTATGAGCAAACATGATATAAAGTGAAAGTTTATCTATAAAGGATCTACTACCAATATTAAGCCTCGGCATAATTGCGTTCGGAACCAGCAAGGAGTGACAACCGTTAGAGCCTTTAGGTCAACAAATGTTTATTGTGCGAAAGTGTAGCAGCAGTAGCGGATGTTTTGGACAACCGCTGAAAGAAGTTAAAATTTACTATTATAAAATAGTTGATCTCTTGCTTACCTTCCCTACCATAAAAGAAGCTACAAAGAGACTACTTGTGTAGAAATCTATGTCATGTGAATTAGTAGATTTAGGTGAAGAATGGACGCCCAGAGGAAAGCGCACAGCATGAACGGAAATCAACCTCACTTCACGGTGGGGAATCCACAAAAATCACCCATTAAAACCAACTATGGTATATTATTGAATTTAATATATTTATCTGTTAATAACATCCTATTTATAACACTTAATGATAATAATACGTAGTTTATAAAAAAGATTTACTATAAATAGATATATAGTTGTGTTTTCATATTTAAGAAACCATAATTTTATGCTATTATCAGGTAGTCTATATATATATTAGGATATACAGGAAATGGGGATCACGATGACAAAGAAGATGGAAAAAAAGTATATTCCTTTAGCAAATTATTTTGAAGTAGCTTTACAACAAGAAATTACTTTATCATTTAGCGAACTCGAAAACATTATGGGACAAGCCTTGCCAAATGCAGCTTACTTGAATAGGAGCTGGTGGAAGAAAACAAAGCCCCCTCTCTCTCACTATTTGTCATGGACAAATGCAGGCTACTATGTCATTGATGTTAAACTCGGTACCAGTGTATCTTTCTCGCGTACACAAATGAAGACTACGAGTAATATTTCTAAAGATGACGAAAACCCATCTGCATACATAATTCGAGCAATTGAAGCATCAGATGCCAGATCTTTTATTCATTTGCAAGAAGAAATTTTTCAACAAACTGACTTCATGTATAACATGGAAAATGAATTGGACCTCACAGTTCAACAGCTTCGTAAAGATTTAAGCAATTGGAAACAATTAAAAAACCGTACAATTTTACTTTGTATATTAAATGGTAATTTTGCTGGTTATGCCGTTATCCATGGCTATAAACATTCTAAAACTAAGCATGTTGCATCAGTGCGTCTAGCTGTTAAGAAAGAGCATCAACGACAAGGTATTGGTTCAGAGCTGATGAAAGCAGTTGAACAATGGTCTAAACAGCGGGATATTTCGCGCTTAGAAGCATCTGTTATGGAACATAATGAATGTGCTTTACAACTGTTTAAAAAACTAGATTTTCAGCAAGAAGGTATCCGACAAAACGCTATTAAATTAAATGATACCTTTATTAACGAATATAGCTTAAGTAAAATTTTATAAGCTTCTTTTTCAAGGATGTCTAAAACTTATTTGGACATCTTTTTTTATGTGTAGCCAGATTTTACGTTTTCTACGCGTTGTAAAACGTTTAGAAAACTTGCTTCTCTCTTGCTGCATCTAAAAATAACAAATTATTTTCTAATTGCTCATATGATTGCTGGTATTTCTCATATTGTGCTTTATCCTGACTAACCATTTCCTCAATTAGCGCATGTAAAAACGAAAATACTACTGGAATAACATCCAATGAAGATTGCTTTTTCAGACTTAGAGTAAATAATGCACTTGCATATTCCCGAATAGAAGACAACGCCGAACCAGTAATAGCAATAATTTTAGCTTTTTTCTTCTTGGCAATTTCTACAATCGTTTGAATGTCATTTGAAGACTTGTCCCCTGCAAAAACTATTAATGTTGTCTGCTCTCCCATACTGTTAATTTGTTGTACGATATCGTCGGATTCTGAGCGAAGCTGTTTTACATTTGGACGTAAAGTTTTCATTGTATACGATAACCAATTTGCAATGGACGCAGCTTGACGAGTACCTAAAATATAAACGTTCTCTGCTTCATGCATCCACTTTGAGCTTTTTTGAAGCATATTATCGTTAATCAAATGAATCGTCTCTTGAATATTTTGAATATCGCGTTGCATCACCTTACCAAATCTCGGAATATCCCGCTTACTTGAAAAATATGTAGGTTGAAGACTCTCACCATTTTGAGTCATTAAATAGCTTCTAACCTTGTCTTGAAGCTCTACATAGCCCATCAAATCCATCGCATAACAAAAACGAATAACTGTTGATTCACTAACATTTGCCTGTCTACCAACTTCTGCTGCTCCATTACCAATTACAACTGTAGGGTTACTCATAACAAATTGTGCAACTTTACGCTGGCCTTTTGACAGCCTAACAAATCTTTTTTCTATTTCTTCTTTAATGCTCATTTCTAACAACCTTTCTTTCAATGAAATTATCACGAACGGAGATTGTTTCCTACTGACTCTAAATTCGGATCAATTATGCCTCGACATAATTGTTGCTGTCGCACAGAAAACATTTGTTGCTGTCGCTTCGCTTTAGATAAACAATGCATCCGTAATCGGCTGAAGGCTTTAACTTCTTTCATCGGGCGTTTAAATGCATGGATGTGTCGCTACGCTTTCGGTACGGAAAGTAATTGCTGAAAGAAGTTAAAAATACAGTATCACGATTACAATCTGAATACAATGACTTTTCTGAAAAATCTTCAATGCTTTAACTCGCTAATATAAAAGAGACAAAAAATGTTCTATTATCAATAGTTTATCGCTGAATCAACCTTATAGGACAAGAGTTGATTTCCGTTGCGACTATAAGCTTTCCTAGCGAAGCTCGCTCCAAGGTTACATCTGTAGCCACGGGTATTACCAATAAACCCCTAGCCTGCAATCAATTGATCCACGTACTATACGTTTTTAACCAAATGTCATCCCCATTTTCAGTGACGAACCTTATTTTGTGATTTTAACAGATTTTTAAAAATATTTGAATAAAAATTAATAACCTCTAATTTTTATGTAAATCAATTGATAAAAATGCCTTGGATTATAGTTCATCCAAGACATGATTATTTTTGTTATTCTAATTCAATTTGTTTCGTTTCTCTACCTAAGAATATTACCCCAACAACACCGATAATAATCGCTCCACAGAAAATAGCAAAAATAAAACCAATATCATAACCTGCTGTTAATAAAGAGCCTACTAACAAGGGTCCAAAAATACCACCGATGCGCCCAACAGCTGCCGCCATTCCTGCACCCGTTCCACGAATAATTGCAGGATACTGCTCTGGTGTATAAGCATAAAGCGCACCCCATGCTCCTAAGTTGAAGAACGATAAAAACATCCCAGATGTTAATAGCACTACTAGTGTTTCCGCATTACCAAAAATAAACGCACTTACTGCTGTACCAATTAAATAAGAAACAAGTACAAACTTCCTTCCGAATTTTTCTATAAACCAAGCAGCTGTAAAATAACCTGGTAGCTGCGCAAGCGTCATAATGAGAACATATTTAAAGCTCGTAATCATATCAAAGCCTTTACCAACCATAACACTCGGTAGCCATAAAAACATACCGTAATACGAGAAAACAACCGTAAACCATAGCACCCATAACATAACTGTCGAGCGTACATATTTTTTCGACCATACTTCTCGAATATTTTGCATAACTCTACGTTTCTTAGACGCAGCCTTTACAGTAAATTGTGGTGAATCTGGCAAGTTCCAACGAAGATAAATTGCATATATTGCCGGAATTGCTGTTAACAATAAAGCACTACGCCATCCCCATGAAGGAATAACAAAATACGATATCAATGCAGCAATTAACCACCCCGCCGCCCAAAAACTTTCTAGCAAAACAACTACGCGCCCACGCTCTTTAGCTTCTACACTCTCAGAAACTAACGTCGACGCCACTGGCAATTCTCCCCCTAACCCCATACCTACTAAAAAGCGTAGTGTCATAAAAGCAGCTAATGTAGTGGTAAATGCAGACAAGCCACTCGCAATCGAAAATAATACAAGCGTCCACATAAAAATTTGTTTACGTCCCACTTTATCGGCAAGTACGCCGAAAACAAGAGCACCTACAGCCATACCAATTGAGTTTATGCTACCAATCCAACCCGACTGACTTGGCGTTAATCCCCAATCAGCTGCTAATGCAGCAATAACGAACGATAATATTCCTACGTCCATTGCATCGAAAAGCCAGCCTACTCCCGCTACCCCCAAAAGCTTATTACGCGAAATAGATTGTTGAAATTTATCTGTTGATACTGTGTTTATCGTCATTTTAACCACCTGTCTTTACACTTGACTTTACATCATAAGTTTACTATACAGTTGTTTCAAGAAAGTGACAAGCAAAAATTTAAATTACCGAATTGTTTAGACAATTTATGAAATTCTATTGAAAACATAGGGCAATTTGCGTTAAAATGTCTTTTATACAAAAACAACTGTTCTTTCTATAAGAACAAAAGGAGATCGTAAACGTTATGTGGAAAGGCCTAATTGAGGAATATAAACATTTTTTACCCGTAACAGAAAATACACCTGCTCTAACTTTAAACGAAGGCAATACGCCTCTTATACATTTAGTAAATCTATCTAAAAAACTAGGCATTGAGCTTTATGGAAAAATTGAAGGTGCAAATCCAACTGGTTCCTTTAAAGATCGTGGTATGGTGTTTGCCGTTGCAAAAGCGATTGAAGAAGGTAGCAAATGCGTTATTTGTGCTTCAACTGGTAACACATCAGCCGCAGCAGCAGCTTATGCAACTCGCGCTGGAATCCAGTCCATAGTCGTTATCCCTAAAGGAAAAGTAGCCTTAGGTAAGCTAGCCCAAGCAACAATGTATGGTGCAAAGATTATCGAAATCGACGGTAATTTTGATGATGCATTAAATATTGTTCGTCAAGTAAGTGAAACAACTCCAGTGGCACTTGTAAACTCGGTAAATCCATTCCGCATCGAGGGGCAAAAAACGGCATCATTTGAAATTGTAGATGCTTTAGGAAAAGCTCCAGACTATCTTTGCATCCCTGTTGGTAACGCAGGTAACATTACTGCGTACTGGAAAGGCTTTAAAGAATACGATGCAGCAAAGGGTTCTGGTTTACCAAAAATGTTCGGCTTTGAAGCTGAAGGTGCAGCAGCAATTGTAAAAGGTAAACCTATTGCTAATCCTGAGACAGTGGCAACGGCTATTCGTATCGGGAATCCTGCAAGTTGGAAATTTGCAGAAGCAGCACGCGATGAGTCTGGTGGTATTATTGACTCAGTTACAGACAAAGAAATTTTAGCTGCTTACAAATTAATTGCTGGCACTGAAGGAATCTTCGTTGAACCAGGCTCAGCGGCATCACTAGCTGGCGTTATTAAATCAGTGGAAAATGGCAAAATTGCAAAGGGCTCTAAAGTTGTGACAATTTTTACGGGGAATGGATTGAAAGATCCTGATACGGCCATGAATGTCTCGACAGTAGATGTTGTTTCACTTAAAAACGATGAAGAAGAAATTCGAAAATATATCGAGGGCGTACTATGAGTAACATGTGGGAAATCACGGTTCCTGGGAGCACAGCAAATCTAGGTCCAGGCTTTGATTCAATAGGGCTTGGCTTATCCCTTTATTTAAAGTTAACCGTGTCTTTACAGGATAGTTGGGAAATTATCCACCTCGATAATAATGGTCCTAAAGAGTTTGAACTGCAAGAGCATTTACTATACGTCATTGCCAAAAGAATAGCAGAGCAATACGGAAAGCAACTACCTGCCTGCCGTGTTGAAATGGCAAGTGAACTTCCATTAGCCCGTGGTTTAGGGAGCAGTGCAGCAGTCATCGTTGCAGGAATTGAACTAGCTAATCAAGTCTGTGACTTAGGCTTAACTTTACAGGATAAACTTAATTTGTCCTCACAAATCGAAGGACATCCTGACAATGCAACAGCCTCGGTATTAGGAGGATTAACAATTTCCTCCATGGATGATAATGGCGTTGTTGATACATTTCATGTTAATAATCTAGATGCTTCCTTCGTTGTATTTGTGCCCGATTTCGAACTAAAAACAAGTGAATCCCGTTCTGTTTTACCAGAAAAATTTGATCGAACATATGCAGTGAGGGCCTCTGCAAATGCAAATATGCTAGCAGCATCATTAATGGTTCGTGATTTCGAGCGTGCAGGTCGTTATATGGAGGCTGATTTATTCCATGAGCCTTTCCGCGCCAATTTAATTCCACAATATAAAGAGATTCATGAAGCAGCAAAGGCTAATGGAGCATTTGGAACAGCTTTAAGTGGCGCAGGACCAACACTCATTTCTATCATCCCTACTGCTATTGCACAAAATTTCGTAAATACCATGAAAAATCAATTTCCAGAGCATGAAATTATCTTAACAAAAGCCGATGAAAACGGTGTACAAGTAAAATGTGAACGTCTACTGCAAAAGTAGACGTTTTTTCTTAAGGGGGAAGTAGCTTGAAACCAATTATTTTCTGTGATTTTGATGGCACTATAACAGAAACAGATAATATCGTCTCTCTAATGACTCAATTCGTTCCAGAGGAATCTGAAAAAATTGCGAAAGCAATGATGGAACAAACTATAACCTTTAAAGATGGCATTTCAGCAATGTTCGCGCTATTATCAACTAAACAAAAGAATGCTGTGATCCAATATTTATTGGATACGGCCATTATACGTGAGGGCTTTGGCGATTTCGTTCGCTATGCACAAGAAAACCATATTCCGTTTTATATTGTTAGCGGTGGTGTCGATTTTTTCATTGAGCCATTATTAAAAAAATACGGTCCGTTTTCCGGGATATATTGTAACGGTGCTGATTTTTCCGGACAGCAAATTAAGCTCGTTTTTCCGAATAGCTGTGATGAAGAATGTGCGAAATTTGATGTTCAGGGTTGCGGTTGCTGCAAGCCAAGCGTTATGCGAAAAGTTGCACAGAGTAATCACTTTAAAATCGTAATTGGAGACTCACTTTCTGATTTTGAGGCAGCAAAACAGGCAGATTTAGTACTTGCCAGGGATCATCTTATTAAACGCTGTAAAGACCTTCAACTTCCTTATAAGCCATTTGAGACATTTTATGATTGCTTAGAAGCTGTAAAAAAGCTTTTGGAAGCAGAAAAGATTGTTTCAATGTAATTGAGAGATTAAAGAAATAAAGCTCATAACCATACCGTGTTGTTGATTTCCGTTCCGACTGGGCGCTTTATAGCTGACGCTTCGCTTTCGTACAGAAAACATCCGCTTCGCTGCAGGGTCTCGGGCCAACAGATGTTTTTTGCGCGAAAGCGTGAGTGTAACGTAGCGACGGCAGCATGATGTTGGTCACGAAGGCGTTATCACAGGATGTGATGCTTTTAGCCTTCGTTCCTCTATTGCTAATCCCCAAGGAGTCGCCCAGTCGAAACGAAGGTCAACTTATATAATTGGCATACATTTCACCAAATGTCATCCACAACATTTGGTGAAGAGCCAGAAATAAGGGCGGTATGTTCTGAAATATAGCCCTTATTTCTACATAACAAAGGGAACCTTCTTATTAGATGGCTCCCATTCGAAGTCATGATTTAATTTTCGCTTTAAAAAGTCTCTTCCGACGTTCATACCAAATAACACAAATGATAAACCACGTATAGCCCATACTCCATCCGGCCAATACATCTGAAGCAAAATGACGGGCCCCAGCAACTCGAGACAAACCAATAAATACAGTTAAAACACTTGCCCCAAGCCAAAGCAATGTCTTACGTCCCTTGCGATTATTCTCCGAAAAAATATAAGCTATTGTAAATAAATACAAGATACCGGTCATCGCATGTCCAGAAGGAAAACTAAAGGATGTTAATTGTTCTTCAATCTCAGGTCTTGGCCGCTGCACCCATTTTTTCAATAATTGGTTAAGTACATTCCCACCTGCAACCGTTAACAAAACAAATAATATACCTCGGTTATTTTTTGCTTTCCACGCTAAATACACGATTAGGACTAATGCTACGGATACTACAAATGTCGGTTCTCCTATATAGTAGAAAAATTCTATAAAACGATTATTGAAAAATAAATCTGCCATTTTTGTATCAAAAGTATTGATGAATTCACTTTGCAAAGTAACTCGTAACACAAAAAAGATAATGAGCGTTAATACCGCTAAAGGATAAGCCCATTTTTTCATATAATACTTCACCTCAGGAACAATATGCTGTTATATTTTTCACATCATATCATATTTACGTCAACTAGAGGTGAATTTGACTTTTTATCACAAGATTATCTCCCCGTAAAGGTCCGATTGGTTATCTTTATCTAACCCAATGTGCCCCCTCTTTCTTGGGGTAGGACAAATGTTTTTTCTTCTGCCCTATTAAAATAATTTGAAAGAGCTAATGCAACGATAAATAAGATTGCAACGATAGGTATTATTTTTCTAAACAAAATATACACTTCCTCATCTTTAGTTTAAATTATTTTAATAATACTGGATCGAATAACCAATCCTTCGGCCCAAAGTTTTTATCCTTCTCTCCTCTTACTTCACGAGATATATTGTTTTTATAAATTAATTCTCTAAACTTTCTACTGAACAAAGTCTTTCGATATAAATATCTACCGTCATGACTCCATTCTGCTGATAAGAAAACATCATTTTCTATATTGGTGATATCTTTACGATTATAAATATCCGGACCATTGATTACCCCACTTAATCCACAACGACATGGAGGTTGCTCTGTCGCAAAATACAACTTAACTCTTTCAGCACTACTCTCTGGTAATACTTGTGTAGGTATAATTTGAAAAGCTTTTTGCTTCCCTTCTTTCGGTCCTTGATGAATAACTTCTAACAGTTCATAGCCTTTCATATCCTCTTGCTTCATTAATGTCGCTAATTCCTGTGAAGCAACCCAATATCCGCTCACATGAACTAGATGACGGTCTTTCATTTCTGTTGTATCTATCACTAATGGAGAAAGCTGCTCTTTTTCCATTAGTCCACAATGTTGGCAATAGGTGTTTATAGAAAATAAAGTTCCTCTATCATCTATAAACATATCAGGTGAGTTACCAGTTGAGTTTAGTGTGAATAATGGTGCTTGCTCATATTCGCTATCCGAAAAGTCAAAGTAAAAACGTTCTCCGATTGAAACAATTCCTAATTCGTGTTCCAATGATTTGTAGAGTGCTGCTACATGTTCATATGTCACGTCTTCATTTAATGTAAAAATAGGATTGAAAGATGCCTTTAAATTTCTTTTTCTTATTTTAGGTGCACCTATAAAAATACCATAGCGATTATAAACATTAATAACTTGATCTTGACTAGATTCATCTATAGAAAATAAATTTTCAAGTTCTACTTTCAAAATACACGCCTACCTTTATATAAAGTTTTATGGTGAAGTATGTTGACTAGCTAGTAACTTTAAAAAAATCTACAATCTCTACTTTCTTCATAGATAGCCAGGCTCTTATTTTAAACGAAATCTTATATAGTATTACCTACTATAGCAAATCTACTTAACCACGATTATCTTAAGCGTACCAGTACTTACACCGACATTTCAACGTTGGGTTTACGCCAATTTTTTGGCGGTTTTTAGGCCGATTTTTGGCGTGATTTGGCGGACATAGAAAAAACACCGCCATAATTTGGCGGTGTTATTTTAAAAATATAGGTATTTAGAATTGAAATTCAGGTATGATTTACTAGGTAAATATATTGTGTTAGGAAACCACCCAAACTCTCCCTTTTTATTGAAAAATATACCAACGAAAGTTAGTATAACATACAGACAATCTATAGTAAATTCATTCTTTCTGCAAGATTTACTGCCTCTGTCCGTGAATCTACATTCAGTAAAGAAAATAGCTGAGTTAAATATCTTTCGGTTGTCCGCTGAGGAATATTTAACTCTATCGCAATTGCTTTATTTGTATGCCCTTCCGCAATCAATCTTAAAATTTTCTTTTCTTTTTCATTTAAGTGAATATCGAGTTTGGCATTTTGCAATTGAAATTTATTATCCAGAAAATCCAAGAAATTTTGAGGTAAAACAATTTCACCATTTGCAATGGCCCGAACAGTTCGTAAAATTTGCTCCTTAGATGCTGTTTTAGCTAAAATACCTTCGATTTTCCTTTCTAAAATAAGTGGATAATAATCAGTTATATCATCACCAGTATAAAGAATAATTGAAGCATTTGACTGGATAGCTTTAATGTTACGTCCTACATTAATGCCATTTTCTAACGGCATATTTATATCAATTAAGTAGATATCATAAGGCTTGTTTTTAATTTTCTGTATGACACGAGTTGCATCGCTTTCTGTATCAACTATAATATCTTCATTTTCTTGAAATAGGTTTTTCGTTCCCTCTAACACAATAGGGTGATCATCCACTATGAGCATCGTAATCAAGTGTATCACTTCCTTCTTTTACTGTAATTCTAATAGACATTCCTTTACTAACCTGCGAATCGATGTAAAACTGTCCGTTAAAGGCCTTTACACGTTCTTGCATACCTTGAATTCCCATCGATTCTGCGACAATTATATCCCCAATATTACAGCCTACACCATCATCCCTGTAGATAATTTCGAAACCATCGTCCATTTCCCGCAAATGAATTTCAACTGTTGTTGCATAGGAATGTTTTAACGCGTTATTGAGTAATTCTTGAAATAGTCGATAAATCATTAAATTCATACGCTCATCCTCTAAATAAAGGCGATCGATCGTATAAATTAACACAAAACTAGCTCTTTCTATTACTTTGCGAATTAGCTTCTCTAATGCAGCATTCAATCCTAATGTATCTAATAATGGGGGCTTCAAATTTTCGCAATAAGCTCTTAAATCATGTAAAGATGTAACCATCTGCTGATGAATTTTCGCAAGTTTTGGCTGGATATCTGTTGCATCCTTCCTATTGACTAGGACATCAACTTCCCGGGCAATATGGAGCTGCTCTTGCAAATTTGTATCATGTAATTCTTGAGCTAATTGATATTTTTCCTCTTCAAATCTTAACCATAATAATTTGCTTAACCAAGGCAATTGACTATCATCTGCTTGCCTCATATGCTTTAATTCCTCTAACAGTTCTTCTACCATCTTTGTATTTTCAATAAAATTATTTACATATAATAAGAGCAATTCAAGCCATAGAAGCTCTTCATCTTTCAAATGAATCGAATTATTATGTCGCAATACTAATGCTCTTTTATAATGCGCATCTTGATGGAGGAAAGCGAGATAGACTTGATCAAATTTTTTAATTTCCCCTAATTTTAAATCTTCCATTAACATTGGATTAATCGGAAGACCGCCCTCAACCGTTGCTGTAAATTGCTTTTTATCATAGTCATAAGTTAATACAAATACATGTTCAAGCTCAAGATGTAAAGAAACCTCTTGCACAAATTTTTCTAGAAGATTATCTATTTTTATTGTTTTACCAATCTTATCTACAGCTGTATATAACTGATGTATATAATCCCCTTTTGTTGAAAATAAGATTTTTCGTTTTCGATAATCGACTTTCTCTTTTATGTAAAAAAGAACAACTAACGATGTAAAAGTAAAAAATGACACACCGGATATGACGGTCATCGTTAAATATTTTCCTGCAATCCAATACAATCCAACTATAAACCACAACGTAAAAATCAATGAAAAGATTACATAATAACGTAATCTAGTAATATGATATTCGATATCAAATAGCCGATCTGCTAACTGTGTAAAAATAAAACTAAACGGAATTAACAATAAAAAAAGAGCACTAATCTCAGCAGAAAGTATATATTGATGAAATAAAATGTAAGGGAGCGCATATAGAAAAAGGAATGGCAGAAACGGAATCATTATACTAATTAATAAAATTTTTAACTGAGGCGATTTATATTTGAAATAGCTTAGCAATAAAATACTAAGTATGATAATAAGGAAAACGAAGAACATAGCTAGTACAATATTCGAAAGTAAATTATTAAAAGCAGGGTATATAATACCCATACCGCCCAATATCATCGCTATCACAGGAAGTATATAAAATAATTTTATATTATTAGAAAGCAACCAATTTGTTTTTAAAAATGTGTAATAATTCCTTAAGAAGTGGAGTAATAACACTAAGCATAGTAACATGCTACCACGATTAACGATTACACCAAGACTGTTTAGACTGCCGGATGCACCAATGCTAACATAAGCCAGGGAAACAGTGAGCATAAATAAAATAAGTAAACATAAAAGAGATGTATTTTTTTGTTTAAAATATAAGTAAAACACAATGATTAATGTTAAAAAAAAGTAACAAGAAGGTATTACCAATATGTAATGAAAATATTGCTCTGGTAAATCAAATCTACTAACGCTCACATCCATTATTTGTCCGTTAGGTTTCATAATTGTTAGCAAGCTTGCCGTACGTAATAAATGATCATGTTTTACATTAGGGATATCCTCTGTATGAAGGTTATTTACACTTAAAATAACATCTCCTTCAGAAATTCGAATTCCGCCCTCTAATTGTTTAGAGTACGAACTAGTTACTACCCATTCCCCATTCTCTTCTTTTAAATCTATACCCAAATAATGCTTGCTGTAAGTAATATACAGTAGGTAAGTTCCTAGCAATATGTAAATACTTACAGCAAGCAGAAACCATACACGTTTAAGTTTTTTTAGTTCCAAAATCCATTTTCTAAGCGTACGTCTTCTTCAAACGAGTTAAGTATCGCTCTTTGCTCCATAGCTGAAACTCCAATTAATGAAGCTTTTTGTTCTTTTAAGAGTGCAACTAAGTCAGGGTTTTTTTCTAGATGTTGAATTACATTAATCATATTAACCTCTCCTTAATTTATTAGTTTTTTTAGGTAATCTTTACATACTTCATTTATAGCTACATTTTCAAGAGTATCTAATGCTCTAAACTTGTAAACATTCTTAATAGTAATTGCATAACGTATTGCGCCACCATTTGTCAACTCATTTTCCGTAGCATTATTATCTAAAAATGCATCTATATCATCATTATAATAGTTTACAACAGAATTTGAAACATCATTTCCCTGTGATAAAAGATAAATAATAGGCAATGAGTATCTTTTATTTAGTAGATCATTTTTAGGTCCCCAAGTTTTTAAACTTTGAATATCGTTTTTAATTTGTTGGATAATACCTATATATTTCCCGTACTCCTCAATCTCAGAAGATATCGCTCCTTTTGCAAGCACTTCGCCAATTAAGCAACTCATTGCTGTTAAAGAACCTGACTTTTGTTCAATCATTTGTATATACGATTGCTCATCCCTACAAGTATTGAGTAAATCTAATTGCTGACCGTTTATACTTCGTAATGCATAATCCTCCAGTATTTGAATAGCAATACTTTTGTGTTCAAAGGTAGACTTACGTACAGTTCTAGAAGCCATAACTAGCATAGCTAAAGCAACATTTAATGATAATTCAGGTGTTTTAGTCCAACTATAGTCTGAATCCTTGTCCTGCAAGTCGTCGATTATATCAAACGATAAAATTAAAAGTTCGATAGCTGCGGCAACATTATAAATGTCCTCGTTCAAACAATCTGTAAACGCTTCATAATGCCAATAACAAAGCTTACCAAATGAATAGCCAACTGCCTTTTTTTCTTCTTTAAATTTTTTTAGCATCGACCGTAATTCATGACTGATCAATGTCTCGTTTTCAATTAGAATGTCCAATGCTTCATTAATTTGTTCGTCAAGCTCCTGCAATAGTCCTCTCCTCCCTTAAATATGTTAATAAATATTATACAGATTAATGGGAAATAATACTAGACATCGAGATCATCAGGGAATTTTTTACATTGTATCATTAGCACAATATACCGCCAAAAAGTGGCGGTATTTGTAGAAAGCACGCCATTTCTTTATTTAGGGATAGTAAAATAAATGGCGGAGTCATATGATTGACCGCCATTTTTTGGCGTAAACTCACCATTGAAATGGCGTCCTCACTGATGATACGCTTATAGTAAGCTAAGATCAATTTGTATTCTGTTCGTATACTAATCTTTGAGTTATAAAGTTCATGAGAAACTAGATTGGATACTATGTATAGAAGTTGATCGGAGAGAAGACGGCCGCTTCTCGGGCTTAGAGTTACATTGAATGCCTATTTAGAATGGAAATCCCCTACGTTTATCGTGATGTGCCATTTCGCATAATCTATTAACAAGGAAATTCTCGAAACACTGGGAGTGATTGAAATGAAAAATGAAGTAAATGAAAACGTTTTATTACTTACAGCTAATTTTTCCTGTACAATTTTAATCTCTGAAGAAGAAATCACTATTAAAAAACCTTCGAAAGAACAACAATATATTGAGCAAATTATTATTGATGCTGAGCAACAGGTTTTTAAAGAAACATTAGCAGAGTATAAAAGCAAATCTACATTTTCAAATTTTATTTGCAATATTCCTGGATTTGAAGATGCTGTTCAGCAAAGGCTAGACAGTTTTATAGAACAATACGGAATTATAAGAGTATCCGAAGAAAGCCTGTCTATATTGCCATTAGTAAGTCCATTTACCTCTGAATTAAACATACATACACCTGTACTCTATATGTCACCAAGCTTTAGTATTATATATGCTAGAGGCAATTGCTCTAGCACTTCGTCAATTGGAAATCCTATTAAAATCGGAGAAACAGTCGGTTTACCTACTTTTCTTTTTAATTCAGAAATGGCAATGTCCTCTTTAAGGGACGTTACTGCTGTAAAAAAAGCAAATTGGGTACCACAACAATCGACTGCCACTTTCACCGGGGTTTCCATTAATGACAATGGTTTTTCTCTAAATATTACTACAACATTAAATTCTTGGAATAGAACGTCCATTAAGCATTAATATTAGACTGGGTATGGCACAGATATAGTTATGTGCCTCGCCCTTCTTCCTTAATATCGTTCTTTATGCCATTTTAATAGTTCTATGATTTTTTTCGTCGTTTTTTGACTATCATTGCATTTCTATCGGACAATGCAATGATTGTAGTCCTGTTCATAAGAAAAAGGTGCCTCAAATGAATTTTGAGACACCTTTAATTATTAACCTTTTACATAATAAACTTCTTGGCCACTTTCGATGATATGATCAGGCTTAGGTTTACCCGCATTTGCTTTATGGCCAGCAATATGTTCGGGACTCTTCTCCCAGTTTTTCCACGCTTCTTCTGATTCCCATCGAACCACAATTAGCACTTCCTCATCACCACGTCGTACTTTTTTTACAAGCACTTGCTTATCGATAAAGCCTGGCTGTTGTTCAAGCAATGACGGACCATCTTCTTTGGCGCCAAAACGCTCTACAACTTTATCCGAATTCCCTTCCGTAACGACAATACGTTTAATTTGTACAAACATATTATTTAAACGCCTTTAATACGTCTTCAGCTTTTTGAGTTTCAGAAGTTAAACCGCCACCAGATAAATACCAAACTTGTGGATCTAGATAAAAGATTTTACCATTTTTCGCAGCGTTAGTAGCACCAACGATTTCGTTTTCAATTGCAGCTTTTGTACCAGACTCACCTTCTGGATTTACAGCAGCATCACGATCAACTACGAATAAAACGTCTGGGTTTGTGTCACGTACATATTCAAATGATGCGTTAGAACCATGTGTAGAAACTTCAATTTTTTCATCAGCAGGTTTTACACCAAATACATCATGGATCACACCGAAACGTGAACCAGGACCATATGCAGATAATGAACCTTCAGAACCTAGAACGATTAAAGCTTTTTCTTTAGCTGAAGCTGTTTTAGCTTTAACTTCCTCTACTTTTGCTTCGTATGCAGCAAATGCATCAGCAGCTTCTTTTTCTTTACCAAAGATCTTACCAGCTAATTCTGTTTTTTCTTTGAATGATTCCACGAAATTTTGATCATCTACACCTACATAGACAGTTGGCGCAATTTTAGATAATTCATCGTAAGCAGATGCTTGACGACCAGAGATGAAAATAATGTCTGGATTCATCGAAGAGATTGCTTCAAAGTCAGGCTCTTTTAAAGCACCAACATTAACATAATCTTTACCAGCATATTTACTTAAGTATTTTGGAACTGATTTTTGTGGAACACCTGCAACTTCAACACCTAAAGCATCTAAAGTATCAAGGAAACCATAGTCAAATACAACAACATTCTTTGGTTGCTCTTTAAGCGTTACTTCTTTAAAAGTATCTTCACCATCTTTGATAGCTGGGATTGTAAGTGGGTAAGCTGTAGCTTCTTCTTTTTGCTCTTCAGCTGGCTTATCAGTTGAGGAACCTTTATCTTCTTTTTTTGCTTCGTCTTTAGAACCGCAAGCAGCTAGTACTAATAGCATCATTGCCATTAACACAGTAAGTAATTTCCAATTTTTCATTGTAAAATTGCTCCTTTATTTTTTAGATGGACATTTCCATCTATTATTTTTTTTAAGAGTTAAAATATACACAAATGCGACAACCATTCTGTTCTTGAACCGGGATATCCATATCATAAATTTCCTTAAGCGCATCAGAGTTGATGATGTCATTTGTTGGACCGTCTTTAACAACACGTCCATTTTTTAATGCGACAATATGATCAGAGTATACAGAAGCAAAGTTAATATCATGTAATACAATGACAACTGTTTTCCCCAGCTCATCAACGAGCTTGCGCAAAATTTTCATGATTTGCACAGAGTGCTTCATGTCTAAATTGTTAAGCGGCTCATCAAGCAAAATATAGTCTGTATCCTGCGCAATAACCATTGCAATAAATGCACGTTGACGTTGACCACCAGATAATTCATCCAAATAATTGTGCTGAATATCCCCTAAATTCATATATTGAATCGCTTCATCTATCTTTAGCTCATCCTCAGGCTTCAAATTGCCTTTCGAATAAGGGAAACGCCCAAATGAAACAAGCTCACGGATTGTTAGGCGAACATTCATATAGTTAGACTGTTTTAAAATAGATACTCGCTTCGCAAAATCATCCGATTTCCAACGACGTACATCTGCTTTATCGAGTAATACTTCTCCAGTGTCTGCATTAAGTAAACGGCTTACCATTGAAAGCAATGTTGATTTACCTGCGCCATTCGGTCCAATAAAAGACGTAATTTTCCCTGGTGCAACGTCGACACTGACATCTTGAATGACCGGTTTTTTCCCAAAAAACTTAGAGATTTCTTTTACTTGGATCATCCTGCTGACCTACTTTCCTTCAATAATAAGTAGATGAAGTACACGCCACCTACGAAGTTTATAATAACGCTTAGTGTTGTATCGAAATTAAAAATACGTTCGACCACCCACTGTCCACCGACCAAAGCTACAATACTCATCACACAAGAACCTGCGATTATCACAGAGTGCTTGTACGTCTTGAAAAATTGATACGATAAATTTGCCACGATTAAGCCAAAGAAAGTAATAGGCCCAACAAGAGCTGTAGAAACGGCAATTAATACTGACGATAATATGAGCATACGCTGTACAAGCTTGTCATACGGTACCCCTAAATTAATTGCTGTATCACGTCCAAGAGACATTACATCTAATTGGTTCATGTGACGCCAGCCATAAACAAAGGTAATGATTATGACAACACCAGCAAGCCATACTAAATCTGAATTGACATTGTTGAAGCTTGCAAACATTTTACTTTGTAAGCTTAAAAACTCATTCGGGTCTATTAGAACTTGGAAGAACGTAGTTACGCTTCCTAAAAACGTTCCGACAATCATACCGACAAGCAGCAAGAAATAAATCGGACGTTTTCCTTCCTTGAACAATACTCGATAAAATATTAGCGCAAAGACAACCATCGCTAAAACAGCTAGTAAGAAATTGTATTTGGCGTTAATAACGAATATCGACATAGAGCCAAAGAAGAAATAGATGAATGTTTGAACCATCATATATAATGCATCAAGCCCCATTACACTTGGCGTTAAAATACGGTTATGTGTAATCGTTTGGAATACTACAGTTGAATATGCAATCGCAATTCCTGTTAACGACATCGCTACCACTTTAATAAGGCGGCGTGGAAACGCATAATGATAGTTACCATTAAGTTCATAAAATACATACAGTAAAATAGATACTACAGCCAAACCTAGTAAAATCAACATTTTTGTACGGTTACGCATATGCTCTCCCCCTAAACAACATAATTAGGAAGATCGCACTTCCGATGACACCGACCGTCATACTAATCGGAATTTCATAAGGGAAAATCAGTACACGCCCTACAATGTCGCAAAATAATAAGAACGACATACCTAGTAATGCTGTATGAGGCAATGTCTTAGCAAGGTTATCCCCTTTGAACAGCGAAACTATATTTGGAATGATTAAACCAAGGAACGGTATCATACCAACTGTTAGCACCACTGTCGTCGAAATAAGTGCCACTAACACTAAACCTAAATTCACAACGAATTTATAAGAAAGACCAAGGTTTTTTGCAAAATCCTCACCCATTCCTGCCACTGTGAAGCGGTTCGCATAAATGTAAGCTAAAATCAGCACGGGTACACTTATGTATAAAAGCTCGTAACGACCTTTCATCATTAATGAGAAATCTCCCTGTAACCATGCAGAAATGTTTTGGATAATATCCGCCTTATACGCAAAAAACGTCGTAATTGACGAAAGGATATTCCCAAACATTAAGCCAATAAGCGGTATAAAGATCGCATCTTTAAACTTTATTCGATTTAATATTTGCATAAACAATAATGTGCCGGCTAAAGCAAATATGAAAGCGAAGGAAATTTTTTGAAAGTACGAGACATTTGTGAAAAACATCATCGAAATTAGTACCCCCAACTTTGTAGCATCTAATGTACCTGCTGTCGTTGGTGACACGAACTTATTCCTACTTAAGCTTTGCATAATTAAACCAGCAATACTCATACCTGCACCTGCTAACAAAATTGCTACAAGTCTCGGTATACGACTAATAAAAAATAGTCTAGTTTCTTCTGATTCTAAATCTAATAGATCACTCGGTTTTATATCAACTACACCTATAAATAGTGAAACTATAGACAGAACAACAGTTGCTGTAAAAAGATATCTTTTTTTCATTGTAATCCCCGGTAGATTCATTTTTGCTCGTAATCATTGAAAATGATTATCATTACTCACGATTCTCATTATAAGCGTGTTTCTATTCTCAGTCAACCTACAACTGAGAATTATTCTCGCTTTATTTGAGAATCCGTAAAAACAAGAATTATCAACGAAAAATTTGCCTTCAGTGTTATTCTAAAGTTAAAATCTCTACATTTTTTGCACAAATAAAAAGGTAATTGAGAATAAAATACTGATTCCTTCTCAATTACCTTACCAATTATATAATTGCGTTCAGAGGCTTTGGGCCAATGGGATATTACTACAGGTGATGTGGCGTTCTTAGGTTCCTCTATTTAAGCGGATGTTTGGACACCACTAAAAAGTGACTTAAAACCACATTCATCACACCACCGTACAAGTGGGAGATGTGCTAAGAAGTTACGTTATTCGTCGACCGCCTTTTAGCCACGCAAAAATAATTAACACGATTAAGACAAAACCGACATATCCCATCACAGCATATAGCTTAGCTACAAGCGTTGTAAAACCCGCGAGACTTGCTAAAAAGGCCAAACTACCGATAAAAACGGCAGTTACCTTAAAACTGGCCTTATTAGGGTTTAAAAATCTCACCATAAATGAATAGAACATCCCCACTGCTGTATTATAAATCATTCCTAATAAAGAAAAGGACATCAACAGACCAATAAGAGGATGAATTTCATTTGCCAAAGCTAACATTGGTATATCCATGCCAACGATAACGTTCATTTTTGCAAGAAGAGACAGGTTAATTAGTAGAATTAAAGCGCCAAGCAAAATCCCACCAATAATACCTCCCAGCCCTGCCACTTTTTCATTGCGAATAGACCCACACATAACAGTTAAAAGAGAAAAACATACACCGATATTAAAAGACAAATACAGTAAAGCAGTAACCCACCAGCTTTTAGAACTTACCTGTGCTTGTTGTGCAATAACAGCTTGTTCGACAAAGGTTAAATCCATCGTCGCTAATGAATAGATCGCTATTATCGAGACAATGGCTAACAGATAGGGAGTAGCAATGGCAATAACGTTTATAATGCTCTTCACATCCATCATAACTGTCGCTATAGTAAGTACAATCATACAAATGCTCCCAAGCCATACGGGTAGTCCAAACATTTGATGTAACGTAGCACCCGCTCCTGCAAACATGATTACTGCTACACCGAATAAGAAGAGCGACAGTAAATAATCCATCACTAAACCTACAGCATTACCTGAAATTTGATAAATTAAATCCTTGTGCGATGTCGTTCGTAATCTTGAGCTAATTTGAGCAATGCACATTCCTACTAAGGCAAACCCAACTGTAGCAATAAGTGCACCATAAATCCCTTGAAAGCCATAGCTCGTAAAATATAGTACGATTTCCTGTCCTGATGCAAATCCCGCACCGACAATAATCCCTACATAGGCACCACCGATTTGCAAACTTTTTTTCAATCAGTTCTCTCCCTGTTTATCCTATTATTGGGGTCATCACCAAAACATGTGATTGATTTCCGTTCCGACTGAGCGCTTTTCCGCTGCCGCTTCGCTTTTGCACAGAGCAGAGCTTCCTGGGGGGCGCCCGATGAGCCGCTTCACTCGCGATGCTCGCTTTGGTGATGAACCTATTATTGATAGATCTTCTTACTGATTGTTTGCTTATCAATTACCTTCATATTAGGTGTAAATCCAATTCCAGCCGTTTGTGGCACACGAATATAACCATCCTCTACAATTACTTCAGGTGTAATGATATCCTCATACCAATAATGATTAGAGCCTGCAGTATCCCCAGGCAACACAAAATTAGAGAGCGATGTTAATGCAATATTATGTGCTCGTCCGATTCCTGCCTCTAACATACCGCCACACCAAACAGGGATATTATGTTCCTTACATAAATCATGAATTCTTCTTGCTTCCGTTAAACCGCCTACACGTCCTATTTTTATATTAATAACACCACAACTACCTAGCTCTATAGCTTTTCGAGCATCTTCGTAGGAGGTGATGCTTTCATCTAAACAAATAGGCGTTTTTAACTTTCGCTGTAGCTTAGCATGATCGACAATATCATCAACTGCTAACGGCTGCTCAATCATTAATAGATTAAATGCATCCAGTTGCTGCAATACATCCATATCGTTCAATGTATAGGCAGAATTAGCATCTACCATCAATGGCAGTTCTGGCATTTCAGCACGAATAGCACGAATAACTCCTACATCGTGACCGGGCTTAATTTTCACTTTTACTCGTTTATAGCCTTTATTTACATGGCCTTTTACTAAATCGATTAATGCATCTGTGGAAGATTGAATACCTACGCTAACGCCTACCTCTATTTGTTCCTTAATCCCGCCTAACGCTTGAGCAAGTGATTGCTTCGTTTGTTGAGCATAAATATCCCAAATAGCCCCTTCAATAGAGGATTTCGCCATGCAATTACGACGAATAGCAGAGAACAAAGCACTGACTTCATCTGGATGCCCGACCTCTTTATGTAACAAGATGGGGATTAAGAAGTCTTCAAGCATATGCCATGTTGTTGTTAACGTCTCCTCTGTATACCATGGCGCTACAAAGGCAACAGCTTCTCCCCATCCTACAGTTCCTGATTGATCTATTGCTTCTATAAGTAAGAGCTCTTTTTCATCAATTGTGCCAAAACTCGTTGTAAACGGTGCTTTCATAGGCATTTTTATATGTCTCACTGTAATCTGTTCTAGTTTCACACGATTTCACTCCTTATCCTTATTATAAAGCTAATAAGGAGCGTCTGACTAATAGATAGCTATGAACATATTCCTTATTCTTTTTCACTCGAACAATTGCATAATTTTGTTCAAACAATGTCGTTAAAATAGTACGTACTTTATAACGCCAGTCCTCCGCAAGCTTAGGACTCTCTACTTTCATCTTTTGTAAAAATTGAGGAATGGGTAATAAATAGGCGTCCTTATAATACGATTGCTCTTGCTGAAATTCACCATCAACATCGAGCACCGGTAAGCCATCTACCGTTAAAGACCACGGTACAATTTCGTCAGCTTCTTCTTCTAGTTCATCTAGGGATTCCTCCACTCGATCACGTTCAATCCACCATTCAACAACGATTCGATCTGAAGGTAGCCCATCGTTAAAGTCATCCTCGAGCGGACCATAGTAATCATTTTCGTACTGGAAACTAAGGGCATTGAGCTTTAAAAATGATAAATTAGCCATACGCGCTTCTAGCGGATCAAATAGCCAAATCACAAGCTGAAACCCATGTTCTTTTGCATATTCCTGTTGAGCATGCTTTAATAATTCACCTACACCTTGTTCACGATATGATTTCTCCACGCCAATCATGTGTGAGTGTAAATACATTTTTCCATGTCGATAGCCAACAAAGCAGTAGTTAAAGCCAATCAGCTTTTCTTCTAAATATGCTCCAAGGATTAATCCACCATTTTGTACAGCTGCTAACAATTGATGTGAAGGAATAGCCTGACTCCCCCATATAGCTTCGTTCAAAATTTGTACTTCTGCAATTTCAGTAGGTGCTATTATTTTTTGAATACGTACTTTCTCTAGCATTATGCTGATCCCTCCTTTGAGTTCCCCGACTCCAATGCTAACAATACCGCTCTTGTAAGAATTTCAACTCCCGTCACAAGCCTCGCCTGCTTAAATTTCATCTTTGGATGATGTAGGCCTGGTGTCACCCCACAACCTAATCCTAACATCGTAGATTTTAAATGCGGGCGTTGAACAGCATAGTGATGAAAGTCTTCTCCTCCAGGTGTATGAACTGGCTTTCTTAAATTCGACAACCCAGTTGCTTGCACGATTGCCTGCTCCATAATATATTGAGCAGTTGGATCTACTTCAGCTGCTACTACATTTGCTACTGTACGTAATTCAATCTGCACTTTATGCAAGATCTTGGAAGAATCAATAACCCTTTTTATTCCCTGTGCAAGGGTATCCATTACATCATTTTGCTGAGCTCGTATATCAATAGTAAACGCTGCACTTCCAGGAATAATATTGCCGGATTCTCCTCCAGCATGGAATTTCGTCATTTTAATTGATACAGGAACCATTGGATCTGTATGAAGTGTTCTTAAATCTTCGATAATTGTTGCTCCTACTTCAATGGCGTTCACGCCTAGATGCGGTCTTGCTGCGTGGGCATCTTCTCCAATGATTTCCCCCTCAAGCATTCGAGAGGCTCCATGATGCAATGCAGCACAATAAGTACCGTCTTCGAGCTCATGAACAGGTCTTACATGGACACCAAATAAAAAGTCTAAATCATCAATGATTCCTTCTTTTAAAACCGATAAAGCACCAGTTCCTTTTTCTTCAGCTGGTTGAAAAATCACACGAATTGTACCGTTGAATGATGGAGCAAGCTCTTTCAAAAGTAATAGCGCACCGATTGCCATCGTCATATGTCCGTCATGGCCACAGGAGTGATTCGCACGAAATTCACCATCTACTTCCTGCCATAACGCATCAATGTCCGTACGCAAACCGACTTTAGGACTACCACTTCCTACGTCAACATAAAGTCCAGTACTGTTTTTAAAGCGTATTGGTGAAAAACCTTCCCGCGTTAGTAAATCAACAATATAATTTGTTGTTTCTACCTCATGCCAGCTTATTTCTGGATTCGCGTGTAAATACGTGAAAATCTCCATTAATCTTGGCCTCAAACGACTTAAAGCTTCCTTCATAGCATCCAACCCCTTAAATTATCATACTATTAAGATTATTATAACGAAATTGAAATCTTTTCACACAGAAAACATATTGTCGCGTTTAGGAAATTAACTACATGATACAGTTTATTACGTTCATATTGTAGATAATTTTTCACACCGAGACATAAAGCACATTGATTAATTTTATCTTTTAGCCACTTTTAATAATTAGAAGATGCTGATTTTCGCTAAAGGCTACAATGATATGCCTACATATGTTAAATTTAAGGCTCATCATCGAAAATAGGAGATGATATTTGATCAACTATGGCTCGGCATAATTGCGTCCGAAATCGGCTTTGTGCGAGAGCGTTGCGGCAACGCCTAAGCACCAAGCGGAACGAAAATCAACTACACGTTATGTGATATGCAAAGTATCAATAAGATTTCTCTTCATACAAAAAAGATGCAAGTACAGTTATTTGAATAACTGTACTCACATCTTTTGATTAGTTAATACCTCGCATAGCTTTTGAAATAATTGGCGAAAGTACTAAAATTATAATCCCGAAAACAATTGATAATGAGCCTAAGAAACCGAAGTATGTGAATTCACTCACCACTTCATAGACTTTTACAAGTTGTGCGTTGATTGCTTGCGCAGCTGCGCTTGTTAAAAACCAAAGTGACATCGTTTGTGCAGCAAAAGCCTTTGGAGCCAACTTTGTAGTAACTGACAACCCTACTGGCGATAATAATAACTCCCCAACTACAACTAAAAAGAATGATAATACTAACCACAATGGACTTACTAAATCTGTACCACCAGATAAATACGCCGGAAGCATCATCACTAAGAATGACATTCCTGCAAAGAATAATGCATAAGCGAATTTACGCGGTGTAGATGGTTGCTTATCTCCCCACTTCATCCATAGCATGGCGAATAGTGGAGCCATTGTAACAACGAATAAAGGATTTAACGATTGGAACCAAGAAGATGGAATATGGAAACTACCAATATCCAATCGTGTACGACTATCTGCATACGTTGCTAAAATAGTCGCCCCTTGTTCTTGGATTGCCCAAAACATTACAGCCGATAAAAACAAAGGAATATAAGCGAGCACGCGAGACTTCTCGTCCTTCGTTGTTTTCTCACTGCGATACATATAAATAAAGTACACCGTTGGAATTGCGATACCTAGCGCCGTAATAATTAAACCAAAAACATTCACTGTTAGTACGCCAGTTTTAATACCTATTGCCCCAGCAATAATTATAAGTAGCGCTAAAATCCCAAATCGTGTAAAGACTTTTTTACGCTCTTCAGGCAGTAACGGGTTGTTTACCTGTAACCCAGCTAATCCTAAATATTTTTTTCCTGTTAATTTAAATATAATTAAACCAAATAACATCCCGATCCCCGCTGCACCAAAGCCTAGGTGGAAGTTATACTGTTGTCCAATTGTTCCGACAATTAATGGTGCAAGGAATGATCCCATGTTAATGCTCATATAGAAAATTGAAAAACCTGCATCACGACGACTATCTGTATCAGCATACATATCTCCGACAATGCTTGAAACGTTCGGTTTTAATAAGCCTGTCCCAATGACAATAAAGAACATTGAAACAAATAAAATACTTGCGCCACCAGGTAACGCTAGCAGGAAATGTCCAAACATAATGAACACGCCGCCATAAAAAATGGTTCTACGGGTACCCAGTAATCGGTCAGCAATCCAACCACCGATAATCCCTGACATGTAAACCAATGATCCGTAGATAGCCATAATGGAATTCGCTAGTCCACGATCAAGGCCTAAGCCGCCTTCATGCAATTCATAATACATAAAGAAAATCAGAATTGCTCGCATACCGTAGTATGAGAATCGTTCCCAAAATTCAGTGAAAAATAATGTAAAGAGCCCTTTAGGGTGTCCAACAAAGCCATTTTGAGGGACGGATTTTACAATTTCATCTTTAGTAGACATAAAAATATCCTCTCCCGATTTCATTATTCAATAATAATATTATTACCCAATAGTAAGGATAAAAACTTTATTTCACCATACTAAAGTGTTTAAAAAACTTTTTCAAGAGTTTTAAAAAATGTTGAAATATTACAGCTTTTCTCTAAATTCAGAATGATTTTCATAGAATTATAGCAAACCTGTTGCTATTGCTACATTTTCTCGCTTTTTTATATCCATGGAATTACAAACTACTGCAAAAATTATTCTAAAATATTTTATAATCAGATTATTTATTTTATTAACAAATAAGCTAGCATTATCTATAATTTCGTTCACAACAATATAAATTTGCTTTACGATTACAAAAAAGCATGCTAGAAGCAGGGAGAGCTTCTAGCATGCTTTTAGAACAATGATGTGATTGCTTATTTAATGACATATTGTTGGAATTTTGCGTAATCCGCTTCTTTTACCTCTATTGTTAGAAGCGTACCATTTTCTTCATACGCTGTTTCATAGACGGAAGCATGTTCATTTAAATAAGAGACAATATTCCCCTGTTCATACGGAATAAGCATATTACATGTTACATAAGCAGAGAAAATATGCTGACGTACCATTTGCAATAATTCTTCTAACCCTATCCCTTGCTTCGCAGAAATCCAAATATTATCACCACTAATAACAGGATAAGGAACGTTTGCTATATCAGCTTTATTATACACATAAATTGTCGGAATCCCTTCAACGCCAACTGCCTTAAGCGTTTCATTTGTTACATCCATCATAAAGCCGTGCTCCGAATTGGAAACATCTACAACATGTAGCAGTAAGTCGGCATCACGAGCCTCTTCCAACGTCGAGCGGAATGCCTTTACTAAATGATGCGGTAATTTACTAACGAAACCAACTGTGTCTGTTAATAGGAATGTCTTTTTATCAGATAATTCGATTTGGCGGACGGATGTTTCAAGTGTGGCGAAAAGCATGTCCTTCTCAAACACCTGTTTATGATCTTCTTGCCCTATTTTCGAAAGTAGCTGATTCATAATAGTTGACTTACCAGCATTCGTATAGCCGACAATGGATACGACAGGGATCGCATTTTTACGTCGTTGTTTACGCTGCGTCTCTCGTTGCTCCTTTACATGCTCTAGCTCCTTCTTTATTTTCGAAATCTGATCCTCAATTTTCCGACGGTCGAGCTCGAGCTTTGTCTCACCAGCACCACGGTTTTTAAAGCCACCCCCTGTGCCACCACCTTGACGGCTGAGAGATGCATGCAAGCCGACTAAACGAGGTAGCATATATTGCAACTGCGCTAACTCGACTTGCATCTGTGCTTCACGTGTTTTAGCACGACGTCCAAAAATATCTAAAATCAACATCGTTCTATCAATAACCTTCGTCTCTAAATCACGTTCTAAATTACGGATTTGCGAAGGTGATAATTCATCATTAAAGATGACTAAATTTGCTTGTGCTTCATCATAAAAGTTTTTTATTTCTTCAATTTTTCCAGTACCGACATAATGAGATGGTGTAATGCGCTCTAAATTTTGTGTGACGATGCCTGCCACTTCAACATTCAACGCTTCAGCTAAATTTTTTAGCTCCTCCATTGAATAATCAAAATGCTCATCATTCCGTAGATTTACACCAACTAAAACAGCTTTTTCTAACAATATATCTACTTCTTTAATTCTATCCATCCACAAACCTCCCACCAAACTATGGTGCTACTACGACAAATTTTCTTCATCTTACCATATAATGTCCTAATTCGTGTCATTTAACATATATATCGTAAAAAATGCGCCCTTATGCAAAAGGCGCATTTCATGTTTACTTACGTTCTTCTTTTAGTAATACTTCCGTGCGATTGAACTCTTCTTCAATATCTTTATTCGGTCTATATGTCAGAGCACTAACAATAACTGCGACGATTAAGCATACTAAGAAGCCTGGAACAATCTCATATAATGTATCAGCTAAGAACTTTATTTTCCCCCAAACAAAGGCAGTTGCAGCACCAGCTACCATCCCACTTAGCGCGCCGTAATTCGTTAATTTTCTCCAATACAGTGATAGCAATATTACAGGTCCGAACGCTGCACCGAAGCCAGCCCAAGCAAAGCCCACTAAGTCTAAAATAGAACTATCTGGATTCCATGCTAAAATCCCTGCGACGATAGCTATTACTAAAACGGCAACACGACCAACAAAGACATAATGCTTATCATCTGCTGTTTTATTAAATAGAGCTTTGTAAATATCTTCTACAAGCGCTGACGAAGTAACAATTAATTGCGATGAAATGGTACTCATTACTGCGGCTAAAATGGCAGCTAGCATTACACCTGCAATAAATGGATGGAATAAAATTTGACCAAGTACAATAAATACTGTCTCAGCGTCCTTTAACTCACCTGCATTTTGTTCATAATAAGCCACACCTACTAAAGCTGTTGCAATCGCTCCGAATAAACTTAACATCATCCAGCCAATACCGATACGACGAGCCTGCGTTGTTTCTTTTACTGAGCTTATCGCCATAAAGCGTACGATAATATGTGGTTGTCCAAAATAACCAAGTCCCCATGCTAGTGATGAAATAATTACTGCAGCAGTTGCATTGGAAGACAATAAGCTTAGGTGTTCCGGATTTACAGCTTTAATGGATGCTATTGTATCGCCAATTCCACCTGTCAGAAACAAACCGAATAACGGTACACTTATAAGTGCTAAAAACATAATAAGTCCCTGTAAAAAGTCTGTATAACTAACCGCTAAAAATCCTCCAAATAATGTGTATGCTACAACTACAGCAGATACAATTAATAAGCCAGTATGGTATTCATAGCCAAATGAGCTATCAAAAAACTTACCCCCTGCAACCATTCCGGAAGAAACATAAAATGTAAAGAAGATTAAAATAATGATACCTGACGCAATTCTTATTAGCTTAGTGTTGTCACGTAAACGATTATCTAAATAACTCGGAATAGTAATTGAGTCATTAGCAACTTGTGTATATACACGTAGCCTCGGTGCTACCAGTAGCCAATTCAAATATGCGCCAATTGTTAAGCCAATGGCAATCCAAGCCTTGGAAAGTCCGGCTAAATAGATTGCGCCCGGTAGACCCATTAATAGCCAGCCAGACATATCTGCTGCACCTGCGCTCAGCGCTGTAACAGCAGGGCCAAGCGAACGCCCCCCTAGCATATAATCTGTTAAATTTGATGTTTTCCTAAATGCATACCAACCGATTCCTAGCATGGCGATCATATAAATAATAATCGCAAGTAATTGATACATGTTTTCAGACATACTTTTCCCCCTTATTTCCCCTTGAGTCTTTTTATTAAAAATTCCCTATATTTAAAATACCACAAATATACAAGATAACCTATAATTATTCAAGGAGCGACTTCTAAAATTTATAATAGCAATGCAATTCATAAAATGTGTTAAACTAGTGCCATCTATAACACGATAAAGAAGGCGAAATGTATGACATTTGAAGAAATGAAAACTCAGATTACGGAGCGGATTTTACAGCAGCAACTCGTTACTGCTACGATCAGTCAACCTCGTATGAAATCAAACGAAGTAAAGCGTATAAAGCTAAAACCTTTATTACTGAAGGATACTTACCATATACAAGTTGAATATCAATTTGAACGTATTTTAAAACACGAAAATGTTCTATTAGCAAATTTCCCTGAGAAACTAGCAGCATTTTTTAACGATTATCGTCAAGCGCATATTGATTTTATTGATGAAAATATACAAGTACAGCTATCAAAAAAGAACAAAGTACTATGGAAATCTGATAAATCCTCAAAGCCAAAGCAAGTTAATTTAGTGCATAATCGGAAGAAAAACTATTTACTGGCAGAGGATAAGCCATACCCGTTTTTAATTCGTCTCGGTGTGCAAACAGAAGAAGGAAAAATAAAGAAACAAAAATACGATAAATTTAAACAAATCAACCGCTTCATCGAATTTATTGATGATGCATTAACCTATTTGCCAAAGGATCGTCAAGTTCGTATTTTAGATTTTGGTTCAGGCAAATCCTATTTAACATTCGCCCTATACCATTACTTAAAAATCGAAAAGGGCTTAGACATTCGTGTTACTGGTTTGGATTTAAAGAAGGAAGTTATTGAAGAATGCTCACGAATTGCACAGGATTTAGGCTATGAGCAGCTCGAATTTCTAGTAGGAGATATTAATGATTATAATGAGGAGTCTGCTGTGGACATGGTGGTAACTCTACACGCTTGTGATGTTGCGACTGATATGGCATTAGCCCGTGCTGTGAAATGGGGAGCAAGTGTTATTTTAAGTGTCCCTTGTTGCCAGCATGAGCTAAATCGTCAGCTTAACACACCAGCACTGGATATCATGCTTCAACACGGTCTCGTACGCGAACGTTTTGCAGCGCTCGCAACAGATGCAGTCCGAGCAGAAATCTTATCACTCGTTGGCTATGAGGCACAATTGCTAGAATTTATAGATATGGAAAATACACCAAAAAACATTTTAATACGAGCTTATCATACAGGTAAAAAGCCAAGCTCTGAACAGCGGGGTAACTATGATGCCTTTATAAAGTTGCTAAATGCCAAGCCATTTTTAGCGAAGGAGTTACAAGCTTACCTATAAAATGCCGCGTTATTTGTAAGTGCAGTGTGGGTATTTTGAATTTACTTAAGCAAATGAAAAGGGCGGTCCAATAACTTTTGGACCGCCCTGTCTATTATAGTTCTTGTCGTAATGCTTGAATAACGTCAATTTTCGTGGCCTTACGTGCTGGACGATAGCCTGAAATCATCGCTACACCAATACTAATCGCTGATGCAATAAGGACTAGCTGCCAAGGAATAAGTGAAAATGTAATATCATTTTTACTAAATGCATCTTCCCCTGTTGCTGCTTCTAGAATTAAAGGTAATGCAGCATTTGCTGCAAAGCTAATAACATATGAAATAGCTACAGCTATCAAAGTCCCAATAATACCGATGAACGTACTTTCCATTAAGAACAATCGTTGAATAAGCTTTGGACTTGCTCCGATTGCTTTTAAAACACCGATTTCACGAGTACGCTCTGTAACCGCCATAGTCATTGTATTAAAAATACCAATCGAGGCAATCAATACAGCAATTGTTCCTACAAATATTAAACCGATTTTTAAAACTAGGAAAAATACATTCATTTGATCCAATTGCTCAGTAATTGAATAAACGCTATAACCTTTGTCTTTTAGTTTGTCTAATATCGGCTTTACATTTTCCATGCTGGCAGCAAAAATATTAAACTCCGAATAAAACATCTCATCCTCTTTAACATGACCTGTTGCTGCTAACTTTGTAGCTAGCATTGGCTTTTGCTCTGTATCCATATAAATTGAGTTGTTGATCATCCAGTCATAGGAAGGCTTCTTCATAACACCGACAATCGTATATTTCATTTTCTCTGTCTCTTTTGCCCCATCAGTATGTGGCATTAATGATAATTCGATCTCTTTACCAATTAATGAGTCCTTATAACCTTCCTCACTACCATTATAAAACGTGCCTTCTAATTCAGCTTTTTTATTCTTTTCTTCAATAATTTTGCGCTCAGCATCATTGACTAATGTTTGAGCAAAATGGTAGCCTACAACGATTTCGTTTGGCTTTGTTGGATACTTTCCTTCTGCGAGCTTGCCATTAACTTGCTCAAAATCATGCATATTTGCAACGTATAAATCAGATTGTGTATCACGATCCTCAAAAATTGACTGTGCGGATGCATTGACAGTAATCGTTTCGAGTACGGTTTCTACATGATCTATACTTTTTATTTCATTAATTTGTGCCTCTGTAAATTGATCATTCCCATGCACTTGAATTTTCGTCACTTTTTCATCCGATAATATTTCATTACGTAAAGAATCCTGCAACCCAAACCCAACTGATGCGAGGACAATCAAAAATGCACAGCCCATTGTTGCCGCTAGCACGGTCATAAACACACGTAATTTGTTTTTCTTTATATGCTGTTTAACAAAATCTAGTTGATCTTTAAATAACATATTATGCTTCCTCCTTTACAAGTTCCCCATCGTACATGCGGAAACGTCGATGCGCTATCGTCGCTACTTCCTCGTCGTGAGTAATGATGACAAATGTTAAGCCAAGCTCACGGTTTAGGCTTTGAATGAGTAGCAATATATCTTGCTCTGTTTCCGAATCAAGACTTCCTGTCGGCTCATCCGCCAACAAAATAGGAGGATTTGTAATTAAGGCTCTTGCAATACTTACACGCTGTTGCTGACCACCCGATAATTCATTTGGGTAATGGTCTGCCACCTCTGTTAACCCAACCTTGTCCACTAATTTTTTTACCTTTTCTATACGCATAGCTTTCTTGATACCCTGTAACTTCAAGGGTAACTCAATGTTTTCAAATGCCGTTAAGCCTGGCATCAGTTGAAAGTTTTGAAAGATAAATCCGAACTGTTGCAGGCGAAATGCAGCACTTTCTGCTTCAGTGAGATGAGCTGTTTCCATTCCGTTTACCTTAATAGATCCTTGTTCAGATTTCATATATCCGGCTAATATTTGTAATAAGGTTGATTTCCCAGAGCCACTTTTCCCAACGATTGCAACAACCTCTCCTTTTTTCACCTCAAAATTGACACCCTTTAATACCGGAACCTGTTTTTCCTTGCCTTTCTTTCCAATTAAAAATGTATGTTGTAAGTTCTCGACTTGAATCATTTTCAACTATACTCCCCTTTCACCTTCTTCTGACCCATAACGTAGGGTTAATTTACATTTCTACTAGTTGCTTCCCTACAAAAGTCATCCTAAATTTTAAGTTATGAGCCTTTACTTCCCCATTGTAGAATATAAATCTTAATAAAGTTGAAGGATAAAAATGAAGATATTCTTAAGAAAATGGAAACTACAAGCAAAACATTTTCTTTACATTCGCTTTACAATTCATTCGAAAACTTTTTCAAAACTTTATAGCCAAATAGTATCTTTTTGTATTAAACAGAGGGGAATCTCTTTATAAAACCTATATTTAAGGCATTTTTCTGTATTAATAAAAATAAATACAGCGTTACCTTTATTATTTTGTGAACAAATTGTATATTACAAGATTGTAAAGTTTTCTGTAGAATTAAAGAATTTTATGTAGATAATTTAAAGATTTTGTTATGATAGTAAAGTTTAGAGGCCAATTTATTTATATCCAGGAGGATTCGATTTACATGCTTAACTCAAAAAAACAAGACCCTTTCTTTATAGCTTTGCATAAAATTGCCGAGAATATGAGAGAGGCCGTACATTACGCAAATGATTTTCGTATTAACAGTGTGGCTGACCTAAAAGAGATTAGCATTACTATGAAAAATTACGAAACAGCTGGTGATAAGCTCATTCATGAACTAATCGTGATGCTAAACAAATCATTTATGACACCTATCGAACGCGAAGACATTCTAGAATTCGCCATTCGTATGGACGACGTATTAGATGGTACGGAGCATTGTATCGCTCATTTTGAGATGTTCTCTCTAACTGAGGTTGATGAATCAATGCGTACTTTCTTAGGCTATATTTCAAAAAGTGCTGATGAAATTGTTAAAGCAACAGAAGAGTTAAAGAAAAAGAATCTTATTGGCATGCGCCCACACGCAATTCTTATTAAGGACTATGAACGTGAATGTGATGAGGTGCAACGTTCGTCCATTAAACAACTATTTTTAAATGAAAAAGATCCAATTCGACTTATTAAATATAAAGATATATATGAACAACTTGAAGACATCGCTGATCATTGCCAAAACGTTGCAAATACAATGGAAACAATTATCATGCGTAACGCGTAATTAGGAGAGGGCACTTACAATGAACACAATCATTATACTAACTGTACTGGTCGTTATCTTTGCCCTAACATTTGACTTTATCAATGGCTTCCATGATACAGCAAATGCTATCGCAACCTCAGTTTCCACTAGAGCATTGAAACCTCGTGTAGCGATCATGATGGCTGCGACGATGAACTTTATCGGAGCTATTACCTTTGTCGGTGTTGCAAAAGCTTTAACAAAAGACATTGTAGATCCTTTCTCTTTAAATGCATTTGAGGGAGACACGACTGGCTCAGTCGTTATTTTAGCAGCACTAATATCCGCTATTATTTGGAACTTACTAACATGGTATTTCGGTATTCCATCGAGTTCTTCACATACTCTGATTGGGTCCATTGCTGGTGCAGCAGTTGCTTCTGCTGGCTTCGACGTTCTAAACTATGGCGGTTTTACGAAAATCATTATGGCCTTAGTGCTATCACCAATTCTTGCGATTTGCGCCGGCTTTATCATGATGACACTGTTTAAATTATGGTTTAAAAACTTAAATTTATATCGTACGAATAAAGGTTTCCGTACAATGCAAATTTTCACTGCTGCAATACAATCTTTTACACATGGTACGAACGATGCACAAAAGGCCATGGGGATTATGACGATGGCGTTAATCGCTGGAGGTTTGCATTCGGGAGATGAAATTCCGTTCTGGATACGAGCTGCAGCGGCAACTGCAATGGGGCTTGGTACTTCTATCGGTGGCTATAAAATTATTAAAACGGTCGGCGGTAAAATTATGAAAATCCGTCCTGTAAACGGCGTTGCAGCAGATTTAGCATCTGCAACAGTAATCTTCGGTGCTACATTAATTCACCTACCAGTATCTACAACACACGTTATTTCTTCCTCTATCATGGGTGTTGGCTCTGCACAACGTGTACGTGGTGTGAACTGGGGGATGGCGCGTAAAATCGTCACTACTTGGGTTATTACAATGCCAATTTCTGCAGTTATGGCAGCTATTATTTACTTTTTGTTATCGTTATTCTTTTAACTCCTTCTTCCTTTAGATAGTGAGATAAACGCAGATTTAAGCTACTTATTAGTGCTGTTCAAACAGCTGCACCTGTCGTTTAGCTTTCGGACATCTGCTGAAATAGAGGAACTTAATCTAAGAACGCCAAGTCCTGTGCGACGACTGAGTGACCAACATAATGTTGGTCCAAATTCTCTGGCGGATGTCACGGAATTACGCCAAGTCATAATTGAATTTGATCGCATACTAAGACTCCTGTTCCTTGTTGGACAGGAGTCTTTACATTGTCACACGACAAAATGTGACACATCCTTTACACTATTCTAAAAGGAGGATAGTACCTACAATGAAAACTTTTTCAGCTTTTATAACAGCCCACGCTAAAGCTATCGTAGCCTTATGGTTCGTTATTTTTATTACCATGGCTATGTTTGCCATACAGCTTCCAAGTAAGCTTCATGGAGATGGCTTTTTTGTTAAAGGTGATCATACCTACGTAACAAATGAGCTTGCAAAAACATTTGATTTGCCTTCCGATACAATTTTGGTCGTCTTCAATCCAGCCGACGATAAGAAAATTCAAGATACATTAAAAAAATTAGAGAATGTTAAGGAGATTCATTCCATCCAGTCACCACTTGATGATGCTTCTTTACAAAAGAACGGTATAGCTTATGCCATGGTTCATATGAAAAATAATATTGATCATCTACCTGACGTTGTGACAGACATCCGTTCATTAATAGAGCATGACGGTGTGAGCATTACAGGCGGGCCTGTTATTTCAGCAGACATCAATACAGCAAGTCAAAAGGATTTAGCATCAGCGGAAGCTATAGGCTTACCAATCGCTATCATAGTGCTATTACTTGCTTTCGGTACTGTCGTAGCCTCAATCTTACCTATCATTATTGGCATTGTCACTGTTATAACTGCGTTTGGAATTTTGACTTTGTTTAGTGGTCATATTAATTTATCAATTTTTGTGTTAAATATAGTACCAATGCTTGGACTTGCATTAAGCATAGATTTTGCCTTGCTGTTTATTAATCGATATCGCGAAGAACGTGCCCATACATCCAGTGTACAGGCTATTCAAACAGCGATAGAGACAGCTGGCCGTTCGATCATTTTTTCTGCGGTTTGTGTCATGATTGGCTTAGGTGCAATGATTGTCATTGACGTTGAAATTTTTCACAATATCGCTTTAGGAGGCACAATCGTTGTATTTCTTGCAGTACTTTCTGGCTTAACCTTGCTTCCTGCTACAATGATGCTAATTGGAGATAACCTAAATAAATGGCGTTTATTACGTGTAAAGCCTGGTGGAGCGAATCGTTGGCGTGGCTTTGCTGGCTTTGTCATGAAACATCCAGTGACTATCGTTATTGTGGCATTATTATTACTAGGTATTGGTATGATTCCATTAAAGGATATTAAACTTACAATTCCTCAGGTGGATTCATTACCAACAAAATATGATGCACGTGCAGCTTATGATCAGTTAGATAAAACATTCGGACTTGGCGATACCTCAACTTTATATTTGCTAGCAGAACGTAAGGAAGGCTGGGAGGATATTGAGGCAAGAGAGCTTATTTTCAATATTCAAGAACAATTACTTGATGACCCTTTAGTGAGTCATGTATCAACCATTTATACGACAGCTAACATGAAGTCCCCTGAAGAACTGACGGCTTCTTTGAAAATTCCTCAAGCGGCAGAACAATTAAAACCAATACTAAATGCATTTTCTAAAGATAAGCAACTCTTTATCCCAATTACATTGGATGCAGCAGGTTCATCAACTACCGCCCAACAATTCGCTCGAACATGGCAGGATAAAGATTTAGGTGTCGATTTTGCTCTTGGAGGTCATGCGAAATTCAATCAAGAAATTTTCGATGAAATCTCTAGTAAAATTTTCTTGGCTGTATCCATTATTATCGTTTCAACGTTCTTTATTTTAATGCTCGCTTTCCGCTCTATTTTAATCCCACTGAAAGCGATTATTATGAATATTATTGGACTTTCTTCAGCATTCGGTATGCTCGTCTACATTTTCCAATATGGACATTTGGGGATTGAAGCCGGTACGATTGTCCTTATTATCCCGGTAATTGTATTTTGTCTTGTATTCGGCTTAAGTATGGATTATGAAGTCTTTTTAATATCACGTATTCAAGAGGAATATCTAAAAGGGGCTGATAATACACGTGCTACGATTGACGGTCTAACCTCTACAAGTCGTATCATTACGTCAGCCGCGCTTATTATGATTGTAATAACAGGGGCGTTCGCATTTACAGATGTAATGCCTGTAAAGCAAATTGGGGTTGGTATAGCTATTGCCGTCGCTATCGATGCAACGATTATTCGTCTCATGCTCGTTCCAAGTCTTATGAAGCTCTTTGGGGACTGGAATTGGTGGCTCCCCTTCGCAAAGAAGCAAAAATAAAAAAATCCGCAACCTTTCGTGAGCTCTCCCTCACTCCAAGGTTGCGAATTTTTTATTTTGAATAAATGCGGTCGTACCATTCTTTTGCGGCTTCTACCTCAGGCATCGTTAGCTGATGACCATAATTAAACCATACAGTTGTCACCTCTGCCCCAGCCGACGATAAAAGTGCCTCTAAATCCTCAGATTCCTGAGCAGTACACATCGGATCATTCGTTCCAGCACCGATAAAGACAGGGATTGAAGAAAGTGTAGGCAATTCAATATCACGTCTAGGCACCATTGGATGATGCAGTATTGCACCTGCCAAAGCATCCTCATAATGGAATAATAGGCTAGCAGCAATATTGGCGCCATTAGAGTAGCCGATAGCAACCACTCGATTACGGTCAAATCCATACTGCTGTGCTGCTTCTAATAAAAAGTCATTTAATTCCTTCGTACGGAAAATTAAATCCTCTATATCAAAAACACCTTCCGCTAAACGACGGAAAAAGCGTGGCATACCATTTTCAAGGACATTTCCACGGACACTTAAAATGCCTGCTGTATCATCAATTTCCTTTGCAAGACCTATTAAGCTTTGTTCATTTCCACCTGTACCATGTAACAGTAGTAAAATCGGTTTTGTTTCATCCGTTCCTTTATGAAAAACGTGCTGCATTTACAGTCCACCTCTCGATTATCTTGAATTCGAGATAATTGTAGCCTGTGGCAAAATAAAATTCAAGCTCTTTGACTTATTAATTTCTCGATTTTCACGATTTGGCTGTTCCTCATGGTCTTTATAAAATTTCGTAATCGTAAATACAGAAAATAAACAAGCAGCTATAACTACAACAATAACTATTCCCACTAATTTTTTCCCATTCATCCGTTCTTATCCCCCGAATTACTTATTTCTTTTTACGAAAACCTTCTTCTAGTAAATATTCTTTCGCAGACTCTTGTGTTCCAAAGGCTTCCTCTAAATTTTCACCATGATAGATATTCCAAGAACGTTGTTCAAAGGCTAGCTTTAATTGAATACCTTCACGATTTTGCCAAATCTCTTCAATCGGCTCTTGCTCCTCTTCTTCCTCCGATAAATATTGAATGGCATCTTCAATAATTTCACGAAGTTGTTGTTCATCGTAATCACGGATATTGACTAGACCTTTATCGCTTGCTTCTTTCTCGTAGCGCAATAGATCACCAACAAAGACGAAGCCATTGCCATTTGGATGCAGCTTTTCCACAACAATAGTCTTTTCGTAAAGGCTATCCATAAAGTGATAATTTAAGCGTTTTAATGAAATTTCCTTCTTCGTAAGTTCAGGAAATGAGTCGATGATGGCTTGCTTTTGTTCAAATGTTAGCATATAAAAATGCTCCTTTTCTATTCAATCTACCTTACAGTATAACTTATTTTTTCTGTTATATCGAAGTAAAATAGGTACTTCTAAAAGTAAAAGTAATGTTTCCTCTTCTATAACGTGTAGATTGATTGTGTGGGTTGATTTTCGTTCCGATTGGGCGCTTTCCTAGGGGCGTCCGATGAGCAGCTTCGCTTCGCTGCAGGGTCTCGGGCCAACACGATGTTGGTCACGAAGGCGTTATCACAGGATGTGATGCTTTTAGCCTTCGTTCCTCTATTGCTAATATCCCTAAATTACGATGAGAGACCCAATTAGAAAATTACATCACTATAACGCAGAGTTGGTTTCCGTTCCGACTGGACGCTTCCCTGGGGCGTCCGGTCAACGGATGTTTTTTACGCGAAAGCGTAGCGGGCAGCGCACCAAGGTAGGACACAACTTATATACATGACATACTCTTTAACAAAATTGATGATGAGACAAGAAATCAGAGCCTAATCATTTTTCCTATAAAGTAAAAAAATCCGCTTAAAACTCCCTGTGGAAAAAGAAGAGCGCACCGATATGACTCATACCTTATCCACGGAAAGCGAAGCGGATTTATCTTTTAATTCTTATGGTGTGCTTTTCAGTCACCCTCCACAATTCATAACGTTTTATTAAACATTTTATCTTTTGCAAACTTAATAACATGGGCAACGTATAGTTCACGGTAAGGAACAAATTGTGCTGTACTTACTGGGCGCACAATTTTTACTCGTTGACCATCAGGGAAATATTCATAGCCTTCTATATTCAGAATAACTGTTTCGCCTAAAAAGAATGCTTCTGCCTCATCGAGCTTTGCTCTTACGACTCCCGACACTTCCTCATACTGCAGTTCAAATGATTCCCAATCATGTTTGAATGGATATATATAAACATGACAAAATTCATTGTCTATCATGTTTTCCGAAACGATGCTACAAGATGTCATGCCCATTTTAACTACGTCTTGTAGGTCGACATCGAGCCCTAGCTCTTCCTTCACTTCACGAACTCCTGATTCTACTGTCTCTTCAGCTAATAGATGCCCTGCCGCTGTAATATCAAGCAAGCCCGGGTAGTCCTTTTTTTGTGAACTACGGATTTGGAAATAGATATAGTTCTCATTGACAAGCCAACAGTGGAATGTTTCATGCCATAGTCCTTTTTCATGTACCTCAGCTCTCGTTGCTGTCCCAATCTGTTCATGCTGCTCATTAAAAACCTTCACAATTTCTTGTTCCATTTTTTCCGACTCCTATACCGACTTCGTAGCCTTTTTCTTAATCACGTTTCGTTCATCATAAATATTGGATGCAATCACTTTTAATACGGCATAAAATGGTACAGCAATAATAATCCCAATGAAGCCTGCAATATTACCTGCTGCTAAAATAACTGTTATAACTGTTAACGGGTGGATATCGAGCGATTTCCCCATGACATTAGGCGTGATAAAGTTACTATCAATTTGCTGCGCCACGAGTGTGACAACAGACACCCATATGACTAACACTGGATCCTGAATAATAGCTACAATCAGTGCTGGTGTAAAGGCAATCCATGGTCCAATAAACGGAATCATATTCATAAAGAACGCGAATATAACAAGTAGCAGCGAATAGTCAAGGCCAATAATTAAATACCCGACATACATAATAGCTGCTAGTAAAAAACTAATTTGCAGCTGTCCTTGAATATAGCTACGTAAAACACCATCAATTTCACTTAACGTTTTCTTCACCCATTCACGACGTTCACCACTAAAATATTTATAAATCGATGGTGCAAACTTTTCATGATCCTTCAACATAAAAATAAAGAAGAATGGAATTAAAATAGCTAATAAAGAGGCAGATACAACTGATTGTAAAAACGATACTAATCCCTTACTTGCCACAACGGCAATATCCTGCACCGAATTCGCCATATTGTCGATAAAGTTTTTTAACTGGGGTGGGAAGTTATCCTTGTTTTTAAACACATAATCAGCTGCATCTTGAATACTAGCACTAATCTGTGGTACATTTTTCACTAAATTATTTACCTGCACTGCAATCGGATTACCAACGATCCAACCAAAGCCACCAACTAGCGCTATTAGTCCAATGACTATCGTTAATATACTTGCCCATCTTGGAAATTTACGCTTCTCTAAAAATCTTTGAATCGGCTCCGTAACATAATACAAAACACCGCCAAGTAACAAAGGTATAAAAATAGCCTTTAAAATAATTACTAGCGGCGAAAAAATCCATTGAATCTCTATAAAATATTTAATGACTAGTAGCGCAAGTAAAATCCCTACCCCTACTTGAAACCAAACTTTCCTCGTCACTTTCTTCACTTCCTTTTATCACAGTTACTGAAAATACTACTTATATATTAACCATTTCGCAAGTATTCTAGTATTTATTGTCAAAACAAAAGAGTTTTTGAAACTAAAAAATTCGCAACCCTCCAACAAGCTATTTTAGCGAGCACCTCAAATGCTAAAGCATCTAAGGTGGCTTGCATAGCTTGCCTTCAACAGGAGTGTCGCAAATTTTCACTAATGCTCTATAATGTAACAGTTTATAATTTTATATCTTCTACTGAATTTAAGTAATCTTCAATATCACCAATAACCGATTCAACACAGCCTTCCTCAAATGGTGAAATTAAGCCTGCTTCTTTCACAAGTTTCGTAAAGGACATAGAGCCACCTAAACCACATAAATGAACATAGTCCTTCCAAGCAGCTTCAAATTCATCACGTGAACGTTTCCAGAATTGGAATGCACAAATTTGCGCTAATGTGTAATCAATGTAATAGAACGGACTTGCATAAATATGTCCTTGACGTTGCCATATACCGCCTGCTTCTAGATAGCTGTTATGATCATAGTCACGATGTGGTAAATAGGTTTCCTCAATTTTCTTCCACGCAGCTTTACGTTCAGCTGGTGTCATATTCGGATTTTCATAAATCACATGCTGGAACTCATCAACTGCAACACCGTAAGGAAGGAATAATAAGCCACTACTTAAGTGTGTGAACTTATATTTTTCTGTGTCTTCCTTAAAGAATAGCTCCATCCATGGCCATGTGAAAAATTCCATACTCATCGAATGAATTTCACAAGATTCATATGTTGGCCATAAATATTCTGGAATTCCGATGTTACGACTTGAATAGACTTGGAAAGCATGTCCAGCTTCATGTGTTAACACATCGATATCGCCTGAAGTACCATTAAAGTTCGAGAAGATAAATGGTGAGTGATAGTTTTCGATAAATGTACAATAACCGCCACTCTCTTTGCCTTTCTTCGCCACTAAGTCCATTAATTCATGGTCAATCATAAAGTTGAAAAATTCACCAGTCTCTGGTGATAGCTCTTCATACATTTTTTTACCGTTCGCCACAATCCATTCAGGATCGCCTTTTGGTGTAGCATTTCCTGATACAAAGTTGAATGCTTCATCATAGAACTTAAAATCAGAAATACCAATACGCTTTGCCTGACGTTCATATAATTTTGTGGCAATAGGTACAATTAATTCACGAACTTGATCACGGAATTTCTTTACCATATCTGCATTGTAATCAATGCGATTCATTCGAATATAACCTAGCTCGACATAGTTTTTATAGCCTAATTTAACAGCGATTTCATGGCGCACCTTAACAAGCTCATCATAAAGTCGATCAAATTCCTCTTCATGATCCGCAAAAAAGCCAAAGCGTGCATCCGTTGCGGCCTTACGCACTGCACGATCTGTAGACTCTGCATATGGTGCAAGCTGAGCAAGCGTTAATGTTTCACCATTAAAGTCAATTTGCGCAGAGGCAACCAGTTTATTGTATTCTGAAACGAGTTTGTTCTCCTTTTGCATTAGATCAATGACTGCTGGTGAAAAGCCTTTAATTTGATATGTTGCTAAATCAAATAATTGCTGACCCCATTTTTCTTCTAACTGCTCACGGAATGGTGACACGATTAGCGCTTTATAATATTCTGTTGTTACCTCTTCCAACTCTGGTCCAACCTCATCAAAATAATCGCGTTCTGCATGATAAAATTCATCATTTGTATCAATCGAAGCACGAATGTACACTAGGTTTGCCATTGTAGCGTAGTCATTGCTCAATCCATTTAATTTCTCAATTATTTCACTTTGCTCGTCCATCGTTTGAGCATTTTTAAATTCATGTATTAAGGATAATTGTTGCTCTTTCATAGCCTCGATATTTGGACGGCTGTATTCATAGTCTTTAAACGTTTTCATAGAAGTCCCCTCTTTCTGTCATTTACCCCGTGATATTTCTATTATATGCCAAATCTATCCTATTAAGAAACAAATTAATAGCCAATTATATAGGTTTTTAATAGTGCTGCCCTTTCACGCAAATTTAACTTTATTTCCACTGATTTTGGTGTTTTTGCCGCAACAACATCTACTTCAAAACCTAAAGATTCAGCTAAATATTTTGCACGCTGTAAATGAAAATCATTAGAGAGAATCGTGATGTTCTTAGTCCCTTTAGGCAACAGTTCTTTAGAAAATAGTAAATTCTCATAGGTTGAAGTAGATTGGTCTTCTATTAATATTCTGTTAGTTTCTATACCCTTGTCCTGTAAATATTTTAACATTACTGAAGCCTCAGTCCTATCTTCATCCGCCCCTTGCCCGCCTGAAACAATTACTTTTACATGAGGGTATTTGTTTAAATACTTTACAGCCTCTTCTAATCTATTTTTCAATGAAAGCGATGGGATTCCACCCGTTTTTACTTTCGCTCCCAGAACAATCATGTATGTAGCTGTTCCGTTTGCGGCCGGCTGGAAACCTTGTTTCATCTCTTGGCCGAGCCAAATATAAACAGCTATACAAACCGCAAGCAGTACAACCCCTAATCTAATTACCCATTTTTTCACATTTATCCCCTCCCTTACCTTTTACTAACGTTTAAACAAAGAAAAAGGATGCTTGTACTAGAATTACTGTACAAACATCCTGTTTAATTATCTTAATATAAAGCGCTTAATAGATTCCTGTAACGCCGTTATTTCATCTGTTAAGTCACTGGAAGATTCACTAACAAGCTGAATGGCACGTTGTTGTTCATCAACAGATGCTGTTACTTCCTCAGATGCAGCAGCATTTTTCTCACTAATCATTGCAATACTTTCGATAGATTGCATCATGTTATCCTTTGAGCCATTCAAATATTCTACTCCCGCAGTCATTTCTCCAATGACAGCAATAATTTTCTCTACGGCCAATTCAATTTCCTTAAAGGACGACTCTGTAATGGCAACCGAATCATTTTGCTGATGAACAATGACATTTGTTTTCTTCATCTCATTGTTCACTAAATTAGTTTCACTTTCAATTCCCTTTAAAGTTGTGCGCACTAGCTCAGTTGCTACAGATGTTTGGTCCGCTAGCTTACGTACCTCCTCAGCAACTACCGCAAAGCCCTTGCCATGCTCACCAGCTCTAGCCGCCTCTATTGATGCATTCAATGCAAGTAGGTTCGTCTGATCAGAAATCTCGGTAATGGTGCCGACAATGCCTTCAATTTCTCTTACTTTCACAATTAAGCTATTAAATACAGCATAAACATTATTGATCAATTCCGAAGACTCGTGTGACTTCTCTTTTAAATTATTTAAATTCAAGAGCCCCTCTTGATTTGATCGCTTCATATGTTGAGATGCCTCAAGCATTACTTCATTTTTGTCATGCAATACTTCTATCTGCTGAGCAAAATCAATGGCAGTTCTATTCGTATCCTCAGCATCTGAAGCCTGCTTTACCGCACCGTCCGAGACCTCATTTATCGCTTTTACTATTTCATCTCCATAAGCGTTTGTTTCCTCTGCCACAGATGTTAAATTTGACGATGTCGATTGAATTTCTACAATAGCTTCTTCTACATCTGTAATTAATGTTTTCAGTTGATCAACCATTTCATTAAATCCTTCATTTAATTGACCAATCTCATCTGAACGTTGTAGGTTTTCAATTTCTACAGTTAAATTCCCCTTAGCTACCTCACGTACACGTTTAGATAATTTTCGCACCGGTAAAGCTAAATGTCTTGAAACCAATATGACAACAGCAGTACCTATAATGATGGCACCTAATAATGTAATACCAATAACAAATAATAATGAATTAGCCTCTTTATTAAAGTCTTGCATATATGTACCCGATGCAATGATCCAGCCCCAATTAGGATCCTTTGCAGAATAAATTATTTTATCAGCTAATACATCTTGACCCGGTAGCTCAAACTCATATTGTGTAAATCCTCCACCAGCAAGTGCTTTTTCAGTTACTTCCTGAATAAAGTAATGGCCATTACTATCTTTACCGTCCCATAGGTTTTCCCCTTCTCGTGTCGGATGGGCTAGAAATGTCCCTTTTTCATCTAAAGCATATATATAACCATACTCCCCTAAGTCTCCTGGATAGTTACTTGGCCTCTTCCCTTCACTATCCTTTGGTCCTAGAATCGCCTCACGCACTTGCTCCTGTGCAACTTCTAAAGGAATGTCGCCCCTCTTAACACTCTCATTCGCAAGCTCAATTAATTGCAAAGAAGATTCAACACTATTTTTAATAACTTGTTCACCAATATCATCCATACCTTTTTTGGCTTTATTATAGCTAGCTAAACCTATAACTAGGCTAGGGATAATTAATAGTGCTAATGAAATGATAATTAGTTTCCCCTGTATCGAACGTGAAATCTTCATGCTTTAGCCCCCCTTTTCCTCTTTGTCACCATGACTATTAATCTATATTATGTTATGATTTGAATTTTTTCACAATGGGTAAAACGTAATTTATGTATGGATTATTCGCCCTTTTACCCAGATGGCACTTTCCTGAGGCCAACCGATGAGCTGGGAACATAGAAAAAACTATCTTTCTACAGCGATATGCCTTATAGAAAAATAGTTTTTTGATTTTATCCTATGATAGGACGATTATCCAAGCCACTAAAGCTATTAAAGTAGCTGAAAGAGTTGGGATTGTTAAAATAATACCTATCTTTAAATACTGAACCCAGCCGATTTTTATTCCTTTTTGCGCCAATATATGGAGCCATAACAATGTTGCGAGTGAGCCAATCGGTGTCATTTTAGGACCTAAATTAGTTCCAATGACGTTTGCATAAATAAGCCCCTCTTTAATAACGCCAGTTGCACTAGTTTCAGCAATAGCTAATGCATCGATCATGACAGTTGGTAGGTTATTCATAATAGCTGACAAAATCGCTGCTACAAAGCCCATCGTTATTGTCGATACCATCAACCCTTGCTGTATCGCGTGCTCTAATAAACTTGCTAACAAACCTGTCATTCCTACATTTTTCAAGCCGTAAACAACCACGTACATACAGATAGAAAAGAACACAATATTCCACGGTGCCCCTTTCACAACTCTCTTTGTATCTACAATATGACTACGTCGCGCAAGCAAGAAAAAGATAGCTGCTACACCACATAAAATAAATGACACAGGAATTTCGAAAAACTCACTCGTCAAGAAACCAACTAATAATATCGCTATTACATACCATGATAATAAAAATAATCTCGTATCACGAATTGCCAGCTTCGGATTATCAACTGCCTCAAGTGAATAATCTTTTGGAATCGAACGACGAAAGACTATATAAAGTACAGCAATGCTTGCCAGTAAAGAAACTAAGTTCGGTAACAGCATATGTAAGAAATATTCCATAAAACCAATACCGAAATAATCTGCAGACACAATATTTGTTAAATTACTAATGACTAACGGTAATGATGTTGTATCTGCTATAAAGCCACTTGCAATAATAAATGGAAAGACCATTTTATCGGTTAAATTTAACTTACGGATCATCGCTAAAACGATTGGTGTTAGTATTAGAGCTGCACCATCATTTGCAAATAATGCTGAAACAATAGCACCTAGACAGGAAAGATAAATGAATAAGCGGATACCATTCCCCTTTGCGATACGTGCCATATGGAGGGCAGCCCATTCAAAAAACCCTATTTCGTCTAAAATAAGTGAAATAAAAATAATCCCTATAAACGATAACGTTGCATTCCAAACGATCCCTGTTACCTCAACAACATCTTGCCAAGTAACAACCCCGAGCGCCAATGCAATGGCAGCACCAATACAAGCAGACCAGCCGATCGATATTTTTCGTGGCTGCACTATTACAAAAAATAAAGTTACTAAAAATATAGCAATCGCTAATAAAGCTTGCACCGTTTTCCTCCCTAAATCAATTATGCTTTGTACTTAGGTCATCAGATTTTTTTTGCGCGAAAGCGCAGCGACTTTAGACACCCGCTGATAGAAGTTGAAAACCAGTAGCTTAATTTGCTACTGGTTTTATTGTTTATATTATTCACCTAAATCAGCATTATGGTAAACGTTTTGGACATCCTCTAAATCTTCTAATGCATCAATTAATTTTTCAAATTTCGCAATATCGTCACCAGTTAATGCTACTTCTGTTTGTGGAAGCATTGAAAGCTCTGCTACTGTAAACTCTTGAACACCAGCTGCTTTTAAAGCTTCTTGTGTAGCAAAGAACTGATCTGGCTCTGCATAAATAATGACAGCCTCATCTTCTTCTAGAATGTCACGAGCATCAATATCTGCTTCCATTAAAATTTCAAGAACTTCATCTGCTGATTTACCTTCTAAACCGACTACTGCTGTTGAATCAAACATGTAGGCAACAGATCCACTGACACCCATATTCCCATTATTTTTACCAAATGCAGCACGTACATCCGAAGCAGTACGGTTAACATTATTCGTTAAAGCATCAACGATTAACATAGTACCAGCTGGTCCGAAACCTTCATAACGTAATTCGTCGAAGTTTTCATCGCCGCCACCCTTCGCTTTATCAATTGCTTTTTCAATAATATGTTTAGGAACACTGTATGTTTTTGCTCGTTCAAGAACAACTTTAAGGGCACGGTTTGATTCAGGATCTGGCTCACCTGATTTAGCTGCTACATAAATTTCACGTCCAAATTTTGCATTGATACGGCTTGTGCTTTGGTCTTTAGACGCTTTCTTTTCTTTAATATTGTTCCACTTACGACCCATTGTTTCCACTCTCTTTCAAATTATAAGTTTATCAAAATAATAGATGCACACTAGCACATCTGTAAATGGTGATTCAATACTTAATGTATCTTTACTCTGCAAATAATAACACAAAAGACGCTTGCAAAGCTAGATATCCCAATGTTTAAGGTGACTTTATTAAGCATTAATTGTAAAAAATTGTTTCAATTAGAGCCACTTTATAATTGGTTTTCTACTTTGATTTTTTCTATAAGTGCATGACAGCCTTCTAAGGCTAAATCATAGGTTTCTTGAAAATCTCCTGTATAGTATGGATCCGGTACGTCTTTTTGATGGTCAGTTAAATCTAAAAAGCGGAAAATCTTTGGAGAATCAGGATTACCAAGCATCGTCCGGATGTTACGTATATTACTTTCATCCATGCCAATAATGTAATCAAAATTTGCAAAATCAGCCTTTTGTAATTGTCGGCCCTGCATCCCTTTCGTTGAGATGCCATACTCTTTTAGCTTTTCTTGTGTTCCTCTGTGAGGAGGTTCACCAATATGCCAAGAGCTTGTTGCAGCCGAATCTACTTCGACTTTATGACTTAGATGCTCTTTTTCTACTAAATCACGCATGACCGCTTCAGCCATTGGTGATCGGCATATATTCCCCAAACATACAAAAAGTACTCGAATCATTTTTATATCCTCCTCAATCAATTTCGCTTTCGCGCAGAAAACATTTGCTAAATGAAGATAAAGCACTCAAAATCAATGATTCTGAGTGCCTTCTAAATAGGTTTCACTTTATCTCTTTTCTGCCGCAACTCGCTTCTCTAATTCTTTAGTTAACGCTACTAATTCATGTTCAAGACGATGAGTAAATTCCTCGCGTCCCTCTTTACCTTTTCCAGTTACATAAAACGGCTCTCCATAAATTAGATAACCTTTTCCACGCTTAAAAACATCTGCAGCATTACGAGCACCAATGTAAGCGGCTGGTACAATTTGAGCTTTAGATAGCTGTGCAATAGTAATCGCACCTTGCTTTAAATCCGAACCCTCAGCATTTCGAGTACCTGATGGGAAAATACCTACGATTTTACCCTCCTTCAATAACTGTGAAGGGATTTTAATAACACTTGGTCCTGGATTGTCACGGTCAACGGGAAAGGCATTCAAACGCTCTATAAGCCAGCCAAGGCCTTTTATATCAAACAATTGCTTTTTAGCCATAAAGTGAATTTCTCGAGGAGCCATTGAAACTCCAAGGTTTAAAATATCAACATAGCCTGTGTGTGTACATGCAATAATAAACCCACCTTCTTTCGGTAAGTTGTGCTCCTCATATACACGCGCCTTTGAACCCGTTAATTTTAATATCACTTTGACAACATTTGCTATAAATTTATACACTGTTTCATTCCTACCTTATTCAATAGTTATTCCCATTGTAATCGAAAAGACCAGTATATCGCAATTGCATGTGAAATAACTAGACTCTTCCCACTAATACATCAACATCAATCGTAATTTCAGTTAACTGGATATTGACTCCTTCTTTTTTATGCCAGCCCATCGGTGTCATTTCAAGCAGTGCTGGTACAAGCTCTGTAGCTAGTGGTACCGTATACGTAATACGTTCTACACTAACATCGGCAAAGCTTTCTTTAAAGCGTGCAACGATTTGTTCATTCGAATAGGACTCTTTAGTAGAATCCGCATATAATTGTGATCGAAGCTCATGTAAGTACCCGCTTTGAGGTACAACCTTAACAACACAACCATTCTCGGTTAATAAACGTTTAAACTCTTCGTAATTGGCAGGCGATAAAATATTTAATATGGCATCGAAGCTTGATTTTGCAAATGGACTTTTCGCTAAATCACCAACACACCAAATTTGCTCTGGATAATGTCGGGATGCAGCGAGTATGCCTTCTTTCGCTATATCAATACCTATGCCAATACTGTTACCTTTTTTATCTTTCATAATACGGGCTAAATGTGAACCCTCACCACACCCTGTATCAAGCACGGTTTCTGCACTTGCAATTAGCGCTCTGATTTTATCTTCTATTAAATCATAGATGCCACTATCAATAACCGCTTTTCGAGATTCAAAGAGGTCTTTACTGTACTTAGAAATCGCACCATGTGTCAACATATTGACGTAGCCCTGCTTGGCAATATCAAAAGAATGATTTGAGGAACATACTAATCTCCCTTGCTCAAATACACTCATTGACTCCTGACAAATTGGACAAGCAAAAAGTGTTATATTTTTTTCCATTAAGGCTGCCCCTGCAGCTCTTTTAGAAAGTGCTCCCATTAATTCGCCTCCTGTTGTTCTGTAGGTGAAACAAGTGCAAAACGCTCCCACTTACGACTTCTCCATCTAAAGTATACAATAATGGCTCGCATCCATTCATCTGCTGAAATCGCTAGCCAAATACCTACTAAACCCCAATGTAAAACGAATACGAACAAGTACCCGAGTGGAAGGCTCATACATACCATTGATAAGAAACCGATTTTCACCGGAAATCTTGCATCCCCTGAGGCACGCAACGAGTTAATAACAACAATATTCATTGTACGCCCTGTTTCTAGTAGAATGCTTAATGCTAAGACAGATGCTCCGATAGCTATTACCTCTGAATTATCAGTGAAAACGTGCATTAGTTGCTTACGGAATATCGTCACAACTACAACCATAGTTATCGTAAAGGCAAAAGCTGCTCGTACACTTAACCAAAGCTGATGATAAGCTTGATCTTTTTTACCAGCACCGACATTTCGACCAATAATTATAGCTGTGCCCGTCCCGATTGCAATCGCAAATAAATATGTAAACATCGAAATATTCATAGCATATTGTCTTGCAGCAAGTGTCTCTGAGCCTAAATACGTTGCATAATAAAGGAAGACAATTTGACAAAACTGATAAAGCACCTGCTCAAATGCTGACGGTAAGCCTATATTTAATATTTTTCGAACATATTCCTTTGAATACTCGAAATAATACGCTAGTTTTACTCTTACTTCCATCACTTGATACAACAGCCAGAAAAACACAAGAACCGCTAATCCCCTACTTACAACCGAGGAAATAGCCGCTCCTTTTACACCTAACTCCGGTAATCCTAGGTTACCAAAGATTAAACCGTAGTTTAATACAACGTGTAGCACATTCATACCTAGTGATACATACATCGTTTGCTTTGTCCATCCATGTACACGGATAATCGCTGCTAACGCGTTTATAATTGCCTGTAAAAAAATAAAGCTTCCTATGATGACTAAATAACTTTGGGCATATTTAAGCACTTCTCCTTGCAAGTTCATCATGGTCATTAAATGACTCGAAAAGAAGAAAAATAAGACACTCATCATTAGTCCAACGATCAAATTCATCGTTACTGCTAAAGCGGAAATTTTCGCAGCTTCAAAAAAGCGCCTTGAACCTAAGTATTGAGATACAACAATAGAAGCACCATTACCAACTACTTCAAGTATTAAAATGGCAATATGAATATACTGATTGGCTGCACCAACCCCTGATACTGCATTATCTGATAAAGCACTGAGCATAAAAGTATCTGCTAGTCCCATTAACATAAATAAAAATACTTCTAAAAATATCGGCCACGTTAAATGGAACAAGCTTAACTTATTTGCCTCTTTTAAATCACTTTCTCTTACTATGTCTGACAATTTCAACTTCTCCTATACGCTTCATAAAAATTTTACGTGCGGTTATTTCGGTACAGTTAAATGACTACCCGTTACAGCGTGATAAAAATATATAGTATCTTATCATAGATTTTTAAAGTGTAAAGAGTTTTTATAATGAAACATTATGAAGCTAGTATAATACGTAAAAACCCCTCTCACAATTTTATGCGAAAGGGTTTCTTATCATATTAAGTAATGATCTTGCAATTGCTTACGTTTTTCTGTTGTTAAACCAAACTCTTGCTCTAAAAAAGCAGCCTTAGACCCATATCGATTATCCATTGCATCAAATGCCGCTTGTAAATAGTCCTCACGGGCCGACATTAAAGCATAAAATTGCTGCAATTCTTGATCGCTATAACTTAGCTGAATTGTCTGAGCCATTCGTTCTACTAAGGGACTTAGATGTACATTTGTATCTAAATAGTCCTCCATGATTGTTTCCTCAGGTACATCTAAAGCAAGTAAAATAAGTGCGCTGCCAATACCTGTTCGATCCTTTCCGACCGCACAATGATGAACAAGCCCTAAATTTTCAGGATGCTGAATCGTTGCTATTAACTTTTTAAACGAGTCATTATTAAAAGGCATTTGTGCATAAAATTCTCGGAACATCTCTGGGCTTACAACCTTATAAAAATCTTTTCCACCAGTGTTTGTAGGCATCTCAAAAGCATGATTTCCCTTTGCTGGTATTTGAATATACTTGGCATATGGAAATACTGGATTAGGATTATTTTGAGCCTCATGGTTGTCTCGATAATCAAAAATCGTTTTCACACCAAGCGCTTTAAATAGCTCCTTATCTGCCTTCGTCATTTTACCAAGTGCTGCTGAACGATATATCAAACCATTCTTAACAGCACGTCCATCTCTTGACTTATAACCACCCATATCACGAAAATTATAAACTGCTTCAAACGGAACAATCTTCATATCAAACTGTTTCACTCACTGCACCTCTCTCTGTTAGCAAGCATTCTTACTTCTATATTATAAAACAATCCGATATAATACCAATTTTCACACTAGGAAATGTCATACACTACTTCGAGCGATAAGAGGGATTTAAAGGGGCCACTTCTTCATCCTAGCTAAGCAGTTATCCACCCTACCTGGTCACTTTTTCATCATAGCGGAGCAGTTATCCACTCTTCCCATTCACTTCTTCATCATAGCCAAGCAGTTATCCACTCTTCCCATTCACTTCTTCATCATAGCCAAGCAGTTATCCACTTCACCTGGTCACTTTTTCATCATAGCTGAGCAGTTATCCACTTCACCCGTTCACTTCTTCATAAAAGCCAAGCAGTTATCCACTTCACCTGGTCACTTTTTCATCATAGCCAAGCAGTTATCCACTTCACCTGGTCACTTTTTCATCATAGCCAAGCAGTTATCCACTTCACCTGGTCACTTCTTCATCATAGCCAAGCAGTTATCCACTTCACCTGGTCACTTCTTCATCATAGCCAAGCAGTTATCCACTTTATCCGTTCACTTCTTCATCAAAGCGGAGCAGTTATCCACTTTATCCGTTCACTTCTTCATCAAAGCGGAGCAGTTATCCACCTTATCCGATCAGCAAAAAAGCTGCCCATAAAGGACAGCTTCAACATACGCTTTTTTAATATAAACTATTTAAATAACTCAGGGTATACTGCTTTTGCGATTAACTCAACTGCTTCGCCAATTCGTGGACCTGGACGATTTGAAATATCAGTATCTATTGAATAAACCGCTTTATTTTGAATAGCAGTGATTGAATTCCATCCATCACGAGAAAGAATTTCTGCCGCTGGGTCTTTCACATAGTTTACTGTTGTTAAAATAACATCTGGATTTTTCGCAATAATATCTTCCTCAGATACCTTTACCCAGCTTTTAAGGTCAGCAAAAACGTTGTTAACATTTGCAGCATTTAAAATTTCTTGTTGGAATGTACCAGAACCAGCTGTATAGATGTCTGGCTTTGGACTAATTTCTAAATAGATATTTTTTGGTTCTTTCACATCTTTAACTTTCGCTTGGACATCTGCAATTTTACCTTTAATATCTTCATTTAACTTGTCGCCTTTATCTTTGATGCCCATAACCGTTGCGACTTGTTCGATATCCCCGTAAACATCATCAAATGATTTAGCTGATTGAATGGCAAACACTTTAATACCTGCATCCTCAAGGCCTTTTAATGCATTTAAATTTTCTTCATCTCCACCAGTCGTATAGGCAATTACGACGTCTGGCTTTAACGCTAAAATACGCTCACTGTTGAATTTTACAGAATCAGAAACACGCTCAATTTTTTGCGCTTCTTCTGGATACGTATCATACTCCGTTGCACCTACGATTTTATCTCCCACACCTAGAGCAAATAAAATTTCTGTATTACTCGGTTGTAATGAAACAATAGTTTTAGGAACTGCATTAAACTCTACTTCTACACCGCGGTCATCCTTAACTTTATAGCTAGTAGTTTTCTCAACTTGTTGATCTTCCTTAGAAACCGTTTCTTTTTTTGTATCCTCTTTCGTGCCGCAGCCAACTAATACAAGGGCCAGCATCAACACAGAAAGCCATTGTAGCTTAAACATTTTCTTCATTTCATTGATTCTCCTTTTTTCTTTTTCATCGGGTATGACTTACTAATAAACGGTATTTCAGCAATACCAGCATGCTGATTCATATAGACAGCCATTACAAAAAACACATTGGCTAGCAATCCTAAATAATCAAAGAGAATAGCAGGTACTTCCCGTTCTTCAGATACTTTGTGCAAAACACGGTATGATTTTTTCGCCTCACTACGGCATACATGTAATGCAGTAGCAGCCCCTGTCCCTTGAGGTAATACAAAGTTTTGTATTTCATCCTTAACATGACTAACATAGAAATCATAGCGATCACTTAGCCAAGTCAAATCGTCTTCGGTTACCGCCAATTTACCTCGTACTGACCCATTTACATGGTAAGCCATTGGTAAAATGGCTAGTAAATCATCTGCTACTACCTCCACTGTTTCCTTCTCTACCACCGCTAAAGCGACGCCAATATGTGTTGTAAGGCTATCTGTTCGAATTTCAAAATCTACCGTTGATGCCTTTTCACGCATAAATGGATAACAAGAGTAACGTGCATCTTTTTTCAAATCTAAGTCCCCGCTTTCCTTCGTGAAAAATTCTACTTAATTCACACCTTCTTAGGATTTATTCCGGTGAAAGATGAGTACATAAAAAAACGTTGTTCCCATTCCTAAGGAAACAACGAAAATAACATAAATAGTGTCATATAGACACAGCATAGCCTATGTATTTGCCGCATATTCTCCTAGCTTCCGAAGAGTTATCATACGTTCAAACAAAGGTCGGTCTCCTGGCTTGTACAGTTCACTACATTCAACCATGTTGTGCGTCATAAAAAACCTTCCCATCAGCTCATTCGACAGTGGTATATCTTTATGATTCCTGTACTTACAGTTGCGGAAACAGCTTCGGTTTTTCACCGAATTCCCGATTATGCTATAGTTCAGCACCCTTATTCTGCAAGAATTATTCACTTGTTAAGCAGTTTATCATAGATTAATAGGAAAAAATAGATGTGGAATTAGAATAAACAAATACGATGGGTAAGGATCATGCAGGTATCACCATATGCACGTGGGTGTTTTTCATTACCCCACGGGCATTTCATATGCTCGTGCAGGTATTATATTTCATAGATCGATGGTATAAAAGCTATCTCTCAACAAAAGTATTTGCACAAAAACAGCTATTTTACAGCTTTTAACGGATGGCATTCTTATATTTCTTTTTGTATTTACCATCTTGTTCTTCTTCAATTAATCGCTGTGCAATCTCTAGTAGTTTCGGGTCTTTCGTTTCATCGAATAGCTTTTTAAAAGATACAATAATATCATAGCGTATCGATGTCGGGTGCTTTTCGTCTAAGCATATTTGAAATCTTTTAGCCAAATAGGACACGACTAAATCTCTTTGTACCTGCCCTGCTAAACCTATTCTCCAAATCGCCTGCAAAGTTTTCCTCGCAGTTTCAGTTCTTTCATCATACGTTACTGCCCAAATCTTTAAGAAGTCCTCTAATACTCTTTCTTCAGGATCACTTTTTGCCGCCAATGCGCATAAAAATTGTGCAGCACTTGCACGTACATGTCCATTTTTATATGTAAGAGCTTGAACAAGTTGTTCCCAAACTGAATATGTCCAATCAACTGGTTCCTGCATAATTTTCATTAATTCTTCGTATGATTTGTATTGAATATCAAGGTCACGCTCTGTTAAATTACTAAAAAGTTGCAAAATCTCTTTTTCCATGATTCATCCCTACCTTTATGAACGCAAAAATGGCAAACTTGTTGTATTACTTTCTATCATTCGTTACTTTACTACTACGAAACTAAAGTCACAAACAGTTTAATTTCAAAGTAAGTTCTCTAATTATATTTCAAAATTATCAGAAATGAGTATCAATATGCAAGAAAACATTTCTTTCGGCTATAAAGACACATCCTTTATAATTGAAATTAGCCCGCTATGAATCCAGCGAAATACGCTATAACGATGACAATCATTATATGGGTAATTGATGCTATACCTTACATCGGCTCTATTTTCATTTTAGTAATAGGTAATATAGTAGTAAATATATCTACTTATGTAATTTTATTCATCTTAGATGTTATTTTACTCATTATTCATCGAGTAGTCGAGCCTTAAATTAATGGATTTATATCCGGCTATATGATTTTTACTCGGAGAACCTTAAATACCGTCAAATAATAAAAAAGGTCATCTTTGTAATTTTTTTTACAAGGATGACCTTTTCGCTATTTAAATCGTCTATATAATAGCAGGGCTTATTGAATACGACCGAAGCCTACTAAATATTGATTCCACCAATCAAGTGATTCAATGACAACACCTTTATTTTGAGCATCAATCATCGTGTTATTTCCTAAGTAAATACCTACATGCGCTATGCCTGATCCATAGCTGAAGAATACTAGGTCACCTACACGTGCTTCACTTGCTGAAATACGTTGTGTTGCTAAATATTGCTGTGATGCTGTACGTGGTAAAGATACGCCTGCTTGTTTGTAAGACCATTGTACAAGACCTGAACAGTCAAATCCTGTAGATGGGTTGCTGCCGCCCCAAACATAGCTACGGCCTAAGAATTGCTTTGCAGTTGAAATAGCATCACCTGAAGATGCAGTACCTGAGCCAGAACCAACAACGACTTTTTGTGGTGCTTTTTCATTGTTCGCTTTACCACTATTGTTAGCGTTGCTAGCATTACTGTTACTAGTATTATTGTTAACGTTGTTATTTGTTGCTTGTACTACTGGAGTAGCTGCTTGAAGCGCACGTAAACGAGCTGCTTCTTCCTCTGCTGCTTTACGTTCTGCTTCTAAACGTTCTTCTTCTTGTTTCGTTGCAATTTGTGCCTTTAATGCAAGAGATTTCGCTTCATTTTCAGCTTTTTTCACTTCCATTTCGCTTTCCTTTTGTTGAAGCTCTTGGAATTGCTTTTGAAGCTCTTTTTGTTTTTCATCTAATGTTGTTTTTTGTTTCTCTAAGTTAGCCTTATCCGCTTCTTGTTGATCTACTAACTCTTGGTCAGCATCCATTAATGTTTTTACCGCTACGACACGGTCCATTAAATCTGCAAAGCTTTTTGCTTCAAGAACAGCATTTAAATAAACACCCACAGTATTATCTTGAGCTTGGTATGCAGCCATACGATCATTTAAAATCGCTGAACGTTGCTCAATACGTTTTTTAGTATCTACAATATCTGCATCAACTTCTTTAATATCTGCTTGTACTTTGTTAAATACTTTTACTTTTTCATCGATCTCTTTTTGTAGTTTAGTTAATTCTTCTTGTAGCTTTTTAACCTCTGTATCTATCTTAGCTTTCTTATCGATCATTTGTTGAGATGTTTCTTCTGCATGCACTACGGTTGGTTGAACTGTATTAAATAATAAGCCGCCAGCTAGTGCTAATGCTAGCACCATCGACTTACGCCATTTATTGCGCTTACCCACGTTATTCTTTCCCTTCACTAGTAAATTTCGCTCTTAGTATTTTAATGTCATCACTGGAACGATTTTTTTATTTTCTCTTATATTTTATTAGCCTTTTAAAGTTTAGCATTATTAGCATAACTTTTATACTATTTCACGGCTTTTTAATCGTTTAGTAAAACTCGCAACATTCTTGTAATATTCATGTAAATTCTATTAAATTCTACAAAACTACATTTTATTCTACATAACAACGTTTTTAACTGCTTTACCATTAGACCCAAATTCTGTTTTGTAATGTTTTTGTAATATTTCACGAGAACATTTACTCATTATGGCTCGATAATGACATCTGTAATCGATTAAAAGAATTTAAATAAAAAAAGGTAAGGGAGCATTTCCCCTACCTCATCTTGTCGCAAATAATGTGTTTCCAAGCTGGTGCTTCCTATTGCCTCATAGAACGTAGCGCTTGGATAGAAAGGCGTACTAAAAGAATGGCACATAAAAACAAGCCCAAGTATGCAGCTGTATTTAAGTAAACAGCGTACGCGTCACGAATAAATTGTGAGATCGCTAAAAGTGCTACAGAAATAATCCCAAAGGTAATACCTACGAGAAGTAAGACTAAACGGGAAAACAAATTTGTAATAAAACGAGCATTATCCTCATCCGAAAAAACATCGTGATGTAACGTAATTTTCCCGCTCTCCACGCGTTGAATGAGCTGATTAACTCGTCTAGGCATTTTGTGCAATGCCGGAATAAGCATTGCTAATTCTTCTTGTAAACGTTCCTTCGTTGCCATCGGTTCTTTAAATGGCTTAAGGAAGGATGCTCGCATATATGCAGATGAAAACTCTTTCGCTTCCGTGAAAATATCAAAATTCGGGTCAATTACCCGTAATGTCCCCTCTAATGTTACTAATGAACGCAGCGCTAAACCTACTGCTGGATAGAAAGTAAGACCGAAATCACGAACAACCGTAAATAATGCATGTATTAATTCTTCTGTCGGAATTCGATCCACGTAAGAAATTTTCAAGAGAATTTGATCAATTGCTTGCTCTATCTTTGCACGATCTGCATGATCTGCATTTTCAACCAATAACGTTATGCCGTCAAATAAAGTATTTGAATCACTTAGATGAATCCCCATTAAAATTAGCTTTAAGCCCTCTTGTTGTGTAGGTCCCAAACGACCAACAGCCCCAAAATCAAGAAGGATCGGTGTACCCTCCATCTCATCAATCTGAATATTTCCCGGATGTGGATCTGCATGAAATATACCCGAAACAAGCATTTGTTCAATGAAAGAACATAAAACAGTCCTTGCAAACTTCCTACGATCATTTTCTAATCGATTAAATTCGGCTGCAGCATTTGCAACGCTTTTTCCCCGTACATATTCCATGACAATAATATTTTCATTACAATATTCTGTATAGATTTTAGGAATCTTTACCTTATAATCGCTTTTTGCAAGAGCATTCGTCACCTGCAATGTATTACGAGCTTCAATATCTAAATGAACTTCCTCACGTAACCCATCGCCAAATCCTTTAGCTAGCTCTCGAAAACCAAGCGACTCAGCCCATGTAGATTTGTTTGAAAGCCAATTGGCAAACTCCTCTAAAATATCGAGATCGTCTCGCATGATTCCCTTTACTTCTGGACGTAGTAGCTTCACCACGACTTCATCAAAATTTTTCAATCGTGCCTTATGTACTTGTCCAATAGATGCTGCCGCAATAGGCTCCATTTGAAAGCTTGCAAATATTTCATTCATAGGCTTAGGAAGTGAATCTTCTAAAATTTGAGTTACTTGCTCTGACGATAAAGGCTTCACATTATGTTGTAGCTTCTGTAACTCGTCAATAAAAATAGGCGAAAACAGTTCCTTACGAGTAGAAAGTACCTGACCAAATTTAATAAATATCCCACCACATTGCTCCAAAGTTATCCTTAAAGCAATAGCAAGCTCCTTTTCATTTTCTCGTTGTCTTGCGTATTTAATCGTTTGAACAACGCCATTTGTCACTGCTATTTTTAACACCTGACGCAAACGCTTTTGCTGTCGCCAGTAGCTACGAAGGCGCAATAATAAATTTTTTTTGCCATTCCGACGATCTCTAGCTGTCATACCACTTGGATCAAAAAGCTCAAAAACGAGATAGAGCAGCATCGAAATTAGTAGCATGCAGCCAATCCAAACAAGCGTACTGACCTCTGTCACTGTTTGCATCATTGACTCGTACAAAAAATCTGTATGACGTAGATAGGTATACCAATAAACAAAGGACGTAAGCGTCACACTAATAACTACAGAAAGAACCCTACGTATAAAATTAATATTTGAACCAATTAATCGACCACTTACAAAATAAATAAGTACTGATACAACAATGAGTTCGATTAAAAATTTCAAATAAATCAACAGCGTCACCTCCGATGCTACTTCCTAATACTGCTAGTATAACAAATTAAGACCTGTACTTCTTTTAATGTCTAGAACCAGAGACCAGAGAATTAGTTACTTTAATAAAGGGTGTGGCTTTATACTAGTATCTTTTTTGGGCATGAGGTCACCATCTATATCACGAAAAAATAGGGGCAGTCCTTCCGCTAAGATAGGATGTATAACTTTCGTTGGATTTTGTCTTTGATGGTGAATATGCAAATGGGGTTCCGAGGATGAACCGCTATTTCCAACACGGCCAATGGAATTCCCGGGTTCTACAGTATCTCCAACTTCAACAGATACGCTACCTTTTTTTAAATGATTAAGTAAAAGATATGTACCTGTTTCTTTTATTTTTATGTACACAAAATTTCCTTCTATCGACTTAAAATCTTCTGTCCCTGGTGTAATGTCAGCTTCATTATTTGAAACAGCAATAACAACTCCAGAAACAGGTGAGTAAATTTCTTTATTCCATATTCCATAATCCTCATTGCTTTCACTATTAATATTATATGGTTCCATTACTAAATCGTAGGCCCATCTCTCCGATGCCCATACTGCATGAGGCAAATTATCTTTAACAGCATTACCGCCCCACCCAACTACAGTTTCTGCAGTTAAAGGCCAGCTTACAGTTATAGATGGTTGAGCACGTTCAATAGTGTTCGGGAAAGCATAAGGAATAATATTCATGGTCATTAGTATTGGAAAGATTAACATTATGTTTACGACTATATTAATAAACAACAACTTGACACTTTTTTGCTTTTTAACCATACATATAATCAACATAATCAAATTTACCATCAATCCTAACGCCCCTAAGATTGGTAAAACTAATTTAAGTATTGCCCATGAATACGCTCCATATATCCCACTACTAAAATGAACACTGATCCATAACAATAAAACGAATCCTGTTAACGCACCATTTGTGTAACCATACTTTCGCAACATTTTTTTAATAAAAAACTTCCTCCTACTATCTAAAATTTGAATAATAATTACCATTACCAAATATAGCAATCGAAGGATACCGTGCCTATACGACCTCAGATGTAGATTTCCATCTTTAGATAAAAAAATACCTTTAGATATAAATTATCTAAAGGTATATGAAACGAATATTATTTCTATTCGCTAGGGATGCTCTCTCTTCATTTTAGTTGGTAGAAAGTACTTGCTCCCAATTTATTGTGCCATTTTTAACTTGTTCCCGTTTTTCTTTATTCATAATATCATTAGGACTTTCACCTTTTGGCCAATCTTTATCATGATTTTTCCATTCAGGTCGATCCTGCGATAAGATAAAGGCTGCTAAATCAGCGGCATTTTGATCTGTCAAAGTACCTGCTGCACCAACCGGCATATTATGTTTAATGTAGCCAGCCATTTTCGACATTCTCGCCATACCCGCTCCATCATTGAATGAGTTTTTACCCCATAATGCCGGACCTGTATTAGCACCAGTACCTGAGCCATCAGCTGCGTGACAAGTAATACAAGACTGGGCATATACTTCTTCACCATTCGTAACATCCGGTATAGGAACGTTCTTCATAGTACTTGTACCTACCCATTCACGCTTTGCTCCAATAGGTACACCCTCTGAAATATAAGCGAAGTATGAGACCATTGCTTCTAACTCTTTACTATTCATGTCAAATTTCTTACCGTTCATACTGCGAACCATACAACCGTTAATACGCTCCTCAATCGTTACAATATCACCTGAGCGTGCAATATATTGAGGATAATTCGCCATAACACCTACCAATGACGAAACTTGCTCATCATAACCTGCCCCCGCATGACAGCTCGTGCAAGACAACTGATTCCCCACATATTCTTCTGCAGCAACATGTGTATTATTTACAAGCTCATAGCCATATAATATTGCTTCCTTCATAGGTCCATCTGGTACTTCTCCAATACTTGGTGGCGCATAGACAACTGACTGAGCAGCCGCTGTCGTTGGTATTTTTGTTTGTACAGCAGTTTCATTACTTTCTCCTTTAGCATCCCCTAAAATTTTGTCGCTAATGACTGCCCCCACAAAAAGTGTACCTGCTAACAGTACTGTCCCCGCTACTCCTGCTACTATAGGTTTCATCTACAATACCCCCCTTTGTATAATCACCTATATTTTAGCAAATCAGCATGTTTTTCGATGTGACTTTCCTCACACCTTACGTAAATAGAACCATTTAGAGCATAAAATTATGAACTCTTTTGTTCTATAACACATCAAACGAGACTTAATACCTCTTGCAGTATGCACTTATTCCTACTCATTTTCGCCTTGCGTAATTGCGGCTTTCGCACAGTAAAGATTGCTAAATGAAGATAAAATTGCTGAGTACAGATTTTACCCGGCATTATAATTGACATTCACCATCAGCACAAATAGCTTCACCATCACCTATCATCTTTAATACCGGCTGAATACCCGCTAGCTCTGCCGCTTGATGTAACGTCCGCACAAAAACATCGGTTGGCTCCGCACCTTTAATACCGTAATGATTTTCAAAAACGAAGAACGGAACACTTTGTACACCTAGTTGTTGGGCATCATATCGATCTTTATCTAAAGATTCACTGAAGTCGTTTGATGCTAGCACGCCCTTTGCAGCTCCAACATCTAAGTTTAAATTTTCAATGACTTTTAACAAGAAACTCTCATCGTTTAAGTCTTTTCCTTTTGTAAAATAACCACTCATAAGCTCTTCCGTATAAACCGACTCTTTACCGAACTTCCTTGTCCATTTTGCTAATCGATGAGCTTTTTCAGTATGGGCTGTTTTCATTTCTTCAAAATTGTAATGCAAGCCAACCTCTTCAGCACGTCTTGCTATACCCTTTGTTATTTCCTTTACTTCTTTTAACGTGGAGTTAAATTTCGCGGCCATCCCATCATATAAAGTTGGTGCATCTTCCTTAGGCGTATTTGGCCCAATTTGGTATGCTTTATATTCAATTTCTACCTGCCCTGAATAACCCGCTAAGTCAATAGCACGTTCCAATTCTCGTTTGCCAATATAGCAGAACGGACATGTAAAATCCGAAAAAACCTCAATTTTCATTCATTACCGCCTCCTACAATATATCCACCCAAATTTTAATAGCAGTCGCCAATATAAGGACCGCTAACATAGCTTGTAAAATTTTCGTATTTAATTTTTTCCCAGCTTTTGCACCTAGTGGAGCGGCTACTAGGCTAGCTATAATCATAATGAACGCGGGGTAATAATTAACTTGCCCCGTCATCAATTTTCCAATTGTCCCGCCTATTGAGGATATTAAAGTAATAGCGAGGCTTGTAGCAATTGTCATACGTGTCGGTATGCCCAATACTACTAGCATGATAGGTACTAACAAGAAACCACCAGCCGCCCCAACAATCCCTGATCCAATACCAACAATAAACGCTAAAACAGCTGCGATTGGTTTATTAAACGTTACTTCACCGAAAGGTTTGTCGTCAATTTGCTTTTTAGGAATAAACATCATCACTGCAGCAATCAACGCCAATACACCATAAACGATGTTAACGCCGTCTTCAGATAAAAATTTGGAGCCATAACTACCAATGAAACTTCCTGCTAATACGGCACCCCCCATATATAGCATTAGTGCTTTATTTAAAAAACCACCTTTTCGATACGTCCACACTCCAGCTGCCGAGGCAAAAAACACTTCTACTGCACTAATACCTGATACCTCATGTGCTGAAAAAGCAGCAAAACCTAGTAAAGGTGGGACGTATAATAACATCGGATATTTTATAATCGCTCCGCCAATTCCTAGCATTCCTGATACAAACGAACCGACAAAGCCAATTAAAAATATTGTAATGATCCATGTTAAATCCATAGTTTTCCTTCTTTCTAGTTAACTCACTAAGGACCAATAACGAAAGGAGGGTTGTGCTACCCTCAAATAGACAACCCCCACCAGACTTAAGCTTTCTGAATAAAAAATGTAATAACGCCAGCATCCTCATATTTGTCTAAAATTATATGACCGCCAGCTTTTGCCCAAGCAGGGATATCCGCTAAAGCTCCCTTATCTGTTACTTGAACCTCTAAAACTTCCCCTGAAGCTAATGTATCTATCGCTTTTTTTGTTTTCACTATAGGCATCGGACAAGATAAACCCTTTGCATCTAGTTGTAAGTTTGATTTCATATTTTTCTCCTTTGGAACAGCAAACGTTGTAAGCGATTTTGCCGGTTCTATTTGTTTTTTCACGAATTTACGAAGGATGAGCGCCTTCGCTTCGCGGTATTTACATGCTATAACCATGCATGCGTACTCATTGCATTTAACCATTTTTTATAAACGAACTAGCGAACTGCGCAGCGATTTGGACCAATTTCCATCTCTGTTTGCTCATCCTGCGTTGGGGTAATCTTACCCATATTTACTTGACGAATTTCTTGATAGGCATTTGGCTGTGGAGGCAAATGCTCTGTTACGACGCTTCGGAATTTTGCTTCATCTTTAATATTTAAGCCGTGATTTTCCGCAAATAATTGTCCAAGGTGTTTTGCTACAGTTCCATCTTCATTTAGTTCATCAATAATCATAAAGTGAGCTGGTAAAACAATTAAATCATCCGATAATTCCCTGTATCGTTTGTAAAGTGTTTCACGTAAATCACCCACCCAATCTTCTGCTAGACCCGCTAAATCAGGGCGTCCAATTGAATCAATAAACAAAATATCTCCAGTTAATAAATACTTGTTGTCCACAACAAAGGACGTTGAACCAATTGTATGACCGGGTGAATAAATCGCTCCTACATCAACTTGAGAGGCACCAACTCGTACAGTTGTTCCATCAAGTAAAGGTGTATAGTCAAACACAACCTCCTCTGCATCTTTTGGTGGTAAATAATACGTCGCACCAGTAGTAGTTGCTATATGTCGTCCACCAGAAATATGATCCGCATGCAAGTGTGTATCGAACACATATTTAATTTTTACATTTTTCTCTTCCGCAAAGCTTGTGAATGCGTCAGTAAAACGCACAGCATCGATAATCGCTGCTTCACCCTCAGAGATGACCATATAAGAAAGGCAACCCTTCCCTAAACGTACAAACTGATAAAGCTCACCCCCATCAGTTAAATCTCCAACTTTAATCGGTTCTAAATATTCACTCCACGTTTTCATTCCACCTTCTAAATAAGCGACCGTACGTCCTGCTTCTGATAACATCTCAGCTATCATTAGTGATGATCCTTCTTTCGCACAAACAACTAATACATCTTTATCAGTTGGAATGTTCGGTAAAATATCCTCGACGCCATCTAATAGCTCAAAATACGGAATATTGAGGTATTCAAATTTATGGCCTTCAATTTTCCAATCTTCGAACGCATCCGCATTTCGAACATCTAAAATAAATAGTTCTCCATTGTTCATTACTTTTTTCGCTACTTGCGCTGCACTCCATTTTAAAACTGACACTGTCGTTACCCCCTAAGGTATTATTTTATCGATTTTTTTAGCGGAAAGGACTATCCTCTCCGCTTGTATAGTTACAAATAAATTAAAATGTTAATGACGGTGCTGCATCTTTAGCAAACTCTAAAAATGTCACAGCTCCCCCAACCTCGATACCTTCAATAAAATCAGCTATCGTTAAACCCATTACATCCATCGTCATTTGACACGCAATCAATTTCACACCTAATTCTTGTGCCATTTCCACCAATTGTGGAATTGCTGGTACATTAGCTTTAGCAAACCCTTCTGCCAAATGCTCCGCTCCAGCAGGCATAGGTAATGCATGCATCCCATGTTTATGAATTAAATTTAATCCTTCGAACGTAAAGAAAATCGCTACTTCTTTCTCTGTAGCCGCCGCTGCCGTCGCAATATTGAATACTTTATACGCATCGAAAAGACCACCGTTACTTGCAATTATCGCTACTTTATTTGACATAATAAATTCCTCCTAAATATGTTTTATTAAATGTCCCGTCCAGGATGTCATACCTGGCAGAACGTTAAATACCTTTGTAAAGCCATGTGCCACAAGCTTTTGAGCAGCTAAATCACTACGCTTCCCTGTTCGACATACGACATAAACCTCTTGCTCTTTATTAAGTTCTGAAAGACGTACTTCAAGTTCACCCATCGGAATAGACTTCGCCCCCTCGATGTGTCCAAAAGCAAACTCTGCCTCTTCGCGAACATCGAGAATAAGCCCTTCCCTTTCTACCGCTACTTCTAACGCAATTGTATGTTCAAATGTTTTCTCATCCATTGTGTCGTCTGAGCATTTGCGAATGTAATGTTTAAGCACATTTTCTTCTTCCACAGTCCCAATATATTGATGACCTACAGATTCAGCCCATGCAGCAATATCTGCTTTCGAACCCTTATCCGTCGCTGAGACTTCTAAAATTTGACCATCCACTAAATCAGCCATCGCCTTTTTCGTTTTAACAATTGGCATAGGGCAAGAAAGCCCCTTGGCATCTAGCTGAAAATCTACCTTCATACTCATAACTCCCCCTCATACCTGCATAGGTATTATTTTTGTTAAAAAAAATATAGCAAGTGCTACAGCATCTCCTTACTGTACTTCACCATCCCAAGCGAGCATGCCACCAACCATATTGGATACATCGAAGCCTTGACTTTCTAAAAATTGAGTAGCACGACCACTACGACCACCTGATCGACAAACGATAACATATGATTCATTTTTATTTAACTCATGCATACGAAATTCAAGTAAGCCAAGTGGGATATGAATCATTCCCGGAATGTGCCCTGACTCCACTTCATCCACTTCACGTACATCAATTAACTTTATTGCCTGACCTCGTTCTAAAGCTTGTTGAACTTCCTTTGTTGAAATTTCCTTCATGCCATTCTCCTCCTAATATGCGCTCATGCCTCCACGGACATTTGTGACACGTTCAAATCCTTGTTTTTTTAATTGCTTACACGCCTGACTACTACGCATCCCACTTTGACAAATGACCACTATCTCTTTATCTTTTGGTAATTTATCGAAACTCGAACCAAGTGGAATATTTTTAAATTGCGGGATATTTCGCCCCTTATATTCAGCTGGTGTACGCACATCGATAAAAACTTTATCCTTATCATTCAACATACTTTTCAATTGCGCCACCGAAATTGACTGCACCCCTTTCGTTGGCCTCATTCGCCAAACGAAAAACGCTATAACAACAGCAAGTAAAATCCATGTTCCCAAGTAACATTACCTCCTTCCACATACTATTTAGGGTATATAAATTTATCTGCTTTTCACGACTAAATCCATCGCCTCTTGGATGGCTGTATTCACTTTTCCCGCATCCCCTTCAGCAGTCGTTACACATTCCAATAAATTTTCACTAACAATTACTCCAATAGTCCGATCAACCGCAGAACGCACGGCAGATAGCTGCGTAATTACATCCTTACAGTTTTTTTCTTCTTCCATCATGCGTAAAACACCACGCAATTGACCTTCTATTCGCTTCACCCGATTAGCCGTTTTTGTACCGTAAGCCATACTATTACGCCTCCTTTCAAAACGATTGATTGAACTTGCTTACGTGATTCATAATATACCCCATTAGGTATGTTGTCAACATGCAAGCTTGAATTTTTCTTAATCATCGTTACAATATCAGTTCCCTCTTGTATCAACGCTTTATCGATCCCTTTCTGGTTGTTACCCTCATTTTCTTATCTTTCAGTTACAAAAAAAGCGAGAAATCCGACGATTCTATCATCGAATTTCTCGCTTAATAGCGCATTGCTATGAAGACTTACTTCTTTTTAATAGTTATTGTCCAAGCAGCTTCGCCAACTTGTTCATACTCCGTTACCTCGTGCCCTTCTTCAGCAGCCCAACGAGGAATGGATTCGGTACCTTGTGTACAATCAAATTGCACTTCTAATTCATCGCCTGAATGTAAGTCTTTTATAGCTTCTTTTGCTTCTACTAAAGGAAATGGACAAACCATTCCCATTACTTCTAATGTTTTTTTCATATGAATATACACTCCTTTTTTACGCTGTTATTACTTGCGCAGCTCGCTTAGCTTTTTTCCTTGGTCGAACGAATACAAAGTAAGATGCTGTCCATGTACCTAAAATCATAAACCCTAATGAAATCCAGCCTTGCCAAGTCATCATCGCCGTCATCACCAATCCATTACCAATTGAGCAACCTCCTGCTAAACCAGCGCCAAATCCCATCAAAAGTCCACCACAAAAGCTGTTAATCGCTGTTTTCGTATCTGGAATACGGAATCTAAATTCACCACTCATTTTTGCTGCGAATAATGATCCTAAGAAAATCCCTAGTACTAGGAAAACGCCCCAGTTGATGAAATTAATTTGTCCAGTGACCAAAAATTGCAAAATATTAGCAGAAGGTGTTGTAATGCCTAACCCTCCTATGCGACCAGTAGCAACACTTAATGGCCATGCTAAAGTTGCAATCACGCCTATAATTGTTGCAGTTATAAATGGATGCCAACGTTTTTCAAATAAAATATGTGCTAATCCCGTTTTTTTCGGCTTTAACCCCGGGATTTTCAATCGAGGCTTCTTGAGCTCACGGTATACGATATATGCTACAACTATTACAAAAATCGTGATAATCAACCAGTTGTTTACGCCAATTGTCTCGGCAATTGAATTACTTTCAATGCTCGTTTCTTTAATAGTTTTATCCAATGGCAACAATACGCCTGATTTCACCATTGCTGCTACAAGCATATAGCCAGCTAATGCAATCCAACTGCCAATTAAACCTTCTCCTGCCCGATACCAAGTCCCTGTTGCACAACCACCAGCAAAAATAATGCCAATTCCAAAAATAAATGAACCAACTATAACTGCTACGATCGGTAAAGAACCAGCACTAAATTCAAATACTTTCAAACTAATTAAGGTATATACACCTACACTTTGAATTGCTATCGCAATAAGTAATGCGTAAAACATCCGATTATCTTTTGTCAAATACATATCGCGGAAGCCGCCAGTTAAGCAAAAACGACCACGTTGCATAACAAAACCAAGCAAAGCTCCACAAATAAGTCCTGTAATAATCATTTGACCCATCTACCATTCCCCTTCCAATACCGAGTATTCTTATAAGGTATATTACCACTTGTTTTACTATGAATTCAATCACTTTTTTCCACAACTATGGAAAATTTAATAAATTTCTTATGCTTATTCACACAAAAACCCTTGCTACAAGTGCGGATAGCTGCTTGTTATAACAAGGGTTTATAATTGCATGGCTGAACGAAAGAATTCATAATGAATTTTTTCGTCTTTCACACCAATCTCATGTAAATTTTTAACTTTTTTCAGCACAGGTTTCATTTTGCAGCATGATTACCAAGGAATTGTACACTCTGCACAAATAAAAGTTTGCTCTATATATACCCCCTTTTTGTATTTAACCTATAGATTTACATTGTTTTAAGGATTAAAAATACTCTGATTTAGTTTAGTGCTAATATGTTTATGAAATTCAGGTAATTCTTTTAATGGTTCTTTAAAAGTAATTAGCACTTTTTCTATACCAATGCTACTTAATTCTTGTAATTTAGTAACTACCTCATCATAACTACCGATTAACCCTGTACGAAAACCCTCATTATTAGCTACAAAATCACTTAACTGAGTGGCATTTTTCCACATCCCTAACGTTTCTTTGCGATTCCGGAACTGCAAGATTGCTTCTTCATCGGCATGATCAATAATTGATTGAAATTCTTGGAACGCTTCTTCAGAAGTTTTACGGGCAATGACAAATGCATTAACAGCAAATTTTATCGTCCGCCCCTTTCTTCTCGCAATTTCATTTACATTTTCAATTTGTTTTTGCAACTCTACAATCGGAGCTCCGTTCATAAAATAAACATCACTGTGCACGCCTGCCATAACTTGAGCGTCCTCTGAATTACCACCTTGATAAATCGAAGGATATGGCTTTTGAATTGGTTTTGGTGTAAGCGTAGCATTTTTTATTGTATAGAAATCGCCCTCATAGCTAAAATTGTCTTGTGACCAAAGACCTTTCAATACCTCTAAATATTCAGTTGAACGTCGATAGCGATCTTCATGGTTGATCCACTCAATACCAAAGGTTTCTTGTTCTTTTTTAAACCAGCCACTTACTAAATTAATATGAAATCTACCATTTGAAATGACGTCTATTGTTGAACCTATTTTGGCTAAAGTTGCTGGATGGATGAACCCAGGCAAAACAGCTGCTATAAAGTGAATATTTTCCGTTTCAGCAATTAATGCTGCCGCAAGCGTTAGGGCATCCAGCTGTCCTTCTTCAGCACTACCATTACCGCCAATATTGCCCATATAGCGAATCGGAAATAAAATAGCATTTATATCTAACTTTTCAGCTAATTTTATCAATGTTTTATTGTACTCAAAGCTTCCTTCTGTATTTTGCTCTATTCTAGAACGTAAAAATCCACCTGCTAAATTTGAGCCCCAAATAACAAATTCCATGCAAAGATCACTCCATTTATTCAAATAATGGCAATACCTTTTCTCCGAAAATTTCCGCTTCCTCTTTATGTGGGAAGCCTGATAAAATAAAGTGCGTTACACCGATATCAATATACGCTTGCAATCCTGCTTTAACTTGCTCTGGCGTACCAACAATAGCCGTCCCCGCACCTTTTCGAATTTTACCAATACCAGCCCAACTGTATTGATCAAATCGCTCGTTTTCAGCAGTAAGGACATTCATTCTTTTTTGAGCCACTGAATCTACCGTTTCATAATATCGATTCAGATTCGATTGTACAGGGTTTTCTATTTTACTAATAATGTTATAGGCAGCATCCCAAGCCTCTTGCTCCGTATCACGTACAACTATATGAATTCGAATACCGTACTCTAATCGACGATTATACTTTTTAGCTCGACTTTCAACATTTTGAATTTGCTCCTGAATGCTTGCTACTGGCTCTCCCCATTGCAAATAAACATCTGCAGCTTTTGCAGCTATTTCCTTAGCCACATCGGAAGAACCTCCAAAATAAATAGGAATACCTTTTTCTCGATAAAGAGTAGGAATCAACTTTCCTTCAGTTACCTTAAAAAACTCGCCATCATAATGAAATGATTCTTCTTGCCAGGTTTCTTTCACTACAGTTAAAAATTCATCTGTGCGTTCATAGCGCTGTTGATGTGATAAGTAGTCACCGTCTTGTGCTAGCTCTTTTTCTGAACCGCCCGTTACAACATTGACCAACACTCTTCCCTTCGAAAATTGATCTAAAGTCGCTGCCATTTTAGATGCAACTGTCGGGGAAACAAAACCGGGTCTAAATGCAATTAAAGGTTTTATATACTTTGTCTTATGAATGATAGCAGACCCTACGAGCCATGAATCTAAATAAGGAATACCAGTAGGAATCAAAATCCCTTCAAATCCTGCTTTTTCTGCCGTTTGAGCTACATCTACTAAATACTCCAAGGTTGGCTCTCTTTCAGGCTGCTTTAACCCTAAATACCTTCCGTCTCCACTTGTAGGAGCAAACCAATAAAAATGTGGTTTCACCAATCTCTCTCCTTCCCTAATTAAATTCTTCAACTAGCTTTAACAATCGATCCTTTTCACTATAGTTTTGATATTGCGCTGCAAAGGTACGAACAGGATCACCTGAATAAAAACGTTCATATAATTCGTGACGCGCTCCAAGCTGACTACCTATTAAATCCCAAGCTAGTTTAATAAATTTGGTTCTTGCAAATGCACTTGTATGTGTACCTCCATAATACGCCTGTAACTTGTCACCTATTGGCCCATTGATTTCTTCAATAGTAGACGGCACTTGCAATAATCCGCTTGCTCCAATTTGCTGTAATATTTCCAAAGCACGTGGATAATAACGTGTACCTAAATTTCGGGCAGTCGTTAAAAATCGTTGTTTAGGTAGATAAATGCCATTATGTTCGCTAGCTTCATATTCAGCCGCATTTAATAAACCCTTTATAGTTTCTAACTGTATGATTAACTCACTTAACTTCTCTTTTACATGTAAAAACTCTGTCGCTCCAGCTGTTTCCGCTAGTTCGTTGCCAATGGCTACTACCGATTCTAATTTACTAATTAGGCGTACAACCGTTTGATGCTGACTTAACAAAGATGATGCCGTTTCAGTTCGTAGCTTCCAAGCTAATTCAGGATCTTCTGCTACCAACACTCTTTCCCAAGGGATTAGAACATTATCAAAAATTAAGACAGCATCCATTTCATCAAAACGAGCGCTTAAAGGGTGGTTGTTGGTATCAGTGGAAGCAAACGATTCTCGACATACCATATGTAACCCTTGAGCTGATGTTGGAACATAAAATACATTTGCCATTGGTGCTTCCTCTAACCCTCGCTTATGATAAGAGGTTATGAGCAGTTCATCTACATATGGTGCTGCTGTAGCAATTGTTTTGGCACCGCTCACAAAAATACCTTCTTCATTTTTAGTCACTACACGTAATTTCCCATGCTCTATCTCTTCAGCTAATTTAGAGCGGTTTTTTTGCGGGTCATGTGCTGCAACTGTTGATAATAAATCTAAATCACGTGCCGCTGTGTATAGTTTTTCAAGCTTTGTTGCAATGCCTGGTGACCAAACATCTAATTGTTGTCTACTTGCATACCAACCTACTAACTGCGAACGAGAATATTCGGATAAGCGGCTCATTACTCCAAACGTTTCATCTGCCCAGCATTTATAAGCTAAACTTTTCCTTTTTAAATCATTGATTGATGTTGGCACTAAAAAAGATAGGTGGGCATTTATATCTTCTTCCGTTTCATACGTTAAAATCGATTTTGTCGGCTCCACGGTTTGTAAATATAATAAATGCTGGATTGTACGAACAGTCCCTTTAAAGGATTGATGGTTTTCTAAATTAGTAACAATTCTTCCGTCTAACCAAACTGTTCGCCCATTATTCAACCTCCGCAAATACGGAATCTGCGTATTCATCTCCATTTCCCTCCCTTTCAATTAAATTATTCAAAAAATGGTTTAACTTATTTTTCAAATAGGATTTATCATAAGTTTCATACTGCAAGGCATGAACACGAATTGGATCACCTGTATAAAACCGTTCATATAAATCATGACGTGAGCCGAGTTGACTGCCAATAAGTTCCCACCCCATTCTAAATAGCTTTTCTTTTGTTCGTGCATCTACCTTTGCCCCTTTATAGTACTTGGAAAAAAACGGGAATAATTCGTGATTTTCTAGAATCGGAGATGACGATAATTGAATAAAGCCTCCTGCACCTATCTGCTTTAAAATATCTAGAGCACGGCCATAGAAATGTGTGCCTAAATTTCTTGCTGTTTGTAGTGGCGTAATATTAGGTATATAAACATTCTGCTCATTTAGATGTCCTTCTTTTTCTGATGAAATTAATAAAGCTTCAATACTATCAATTTGTGTATAAAGCTCCCCTATTTTTTCCTGAACATGTAAAAAGTAATCTGCACCAATTGATTGAGCTATTGCCGTTGTAACCCCAGCAGCAAATTCTAATTTTGATAATAAACGAACGACCGTTTGATGCTGCGCTAGTGTATCGAGTTGCTGATGCCGATGTGCTTTCAACACGCCCTCAGGTGAACCCTTAATAAGCACCCTATCCCACGGGATTAAAACATCGTCAAACAATAAAACAGCGTCCATTTCATCGAATCTTGAACTTAATTTATGATGCTCTTTATTTGAAGCAAATGATTCTCGACAAACAATTTGTAACCCAGGTAAATTCAATGGCACAATAAACATATTTGCTTGAGCTATTTGATTTGATGATAATTTTTGCGGAGAGGTGACAATGACATCATGTGCATAAGGAGCACCAGTCGCAATCATTTTTGCCCCTCGTACAACTACCCCTTCCTTGGTCTCCCGTATAATACGTAATAATGCATCTTCATCTTGCTCTTCAGCTGGTTTCGAACGATCCATTTGAGGGTCCAAAATGGCAGTAGTAACAATTCGCCGTCCATCTCTAGCTAGCTCATAATATTTCGTTATTTTTTCAACGAATCCAACATCATATTGCGCAAACTGCTCCCGATCCAAATAGTATCCGGTAATTAGAGAATTAGCGTAATCTGATAAACGACTCATTACTCCATAGGTTTTATTCGACCATAGAGCAAATGCTTTTTTACGCTTTATCAAATCCTCATAGCTACGCGGAATATAAAATGCGCTATGAACAAATCGATTACTTTTTGGACTTTTAAAACCTGCAATGCTTTGATTGTTCTCATCATCTAGAAGTGCTAATAAATTTGTGATAGTCTCTAATGTTCCCGTAAAGGCTGGATGAGTTGTTACATCCACTTTTACTCCGTCCAACCACACACTTCTTCCATCTTTCAAACTTTCACTAAAAGACATTTATTATCTCCAACTCCTTTTCATGAACACAAAAAAACTCCCACCAAATCTCCTGCGCAAATCTTCGCTTAAGACATCAATGAGAGCTCCATTTTTATGGTCGCTATGAGTATTTATGGCTAAAAAACAAAATCGGAGCTTTTAGTTCTAAAACCAAAGCTCCGATTTTTTCAGTCGCCACATTCTATAAATTAATTTACATATTAAACCAAACAAAACCGATAAGTCAAGTATATTTTGAAAAATCAATTAATCCATTATGCCTCGAATTGCATCCGGAAAGAAAACCATTAGAGAATCCAACCTTCGAATACCAAAACCTATTAGCAGTTTGCACTGAGGATAAAGATATTGAAGCATATCATTCAGCGGATTTTCAAAAATTTATTGCATCTAATATAGCCCAGATTATTATGAAACTAAAAAAATGACGTGCTTTTTAAATATGAGCACGCCATCCACAATTTTGAATTTTATTTTACTAATTGCATGGCTGGACCAAAGAATTCATAATGAATTTTTTCGTCTTTCACGCCAATCTCATGTAAATTTTTAATGACCGCTTCCATAAAGCCTGTAGGTCCACATACGTAAACATCTGCATTGTTAGCTACTTTTTCAGCTAAAAATTCTTTTGTGATTTTCTTATTTTCATCCGAATAGAACGCTGTGTATGTTGCATTTGGAAGCATATTTACTTTCTTTTGAATGTCATCGCTGAATGCTACAACTTTTTCATTGCGCGCACATTGGATAAAGCTCACTTCATTTGCCGCATTATCTTTTAGTGATTGCAGCATACTGTTTAATGGTGTTACTCCGATACCACCGCTTATAAATGTAATTGGAGCAGCACTTTCTTCTAAGACAAATAGTCCTGCTGGAACACTTACATCCACTAAATCTCCGACTTCTAATACGTCGTGAATAAAGTTAGATACTTTACCATTTGGCGTATGATCACTTTCACGTTTTACAGAGATACGATAGCCATTTTCTGTACTTGCTTGTGAAAGTGTATATTGACGGTTCATTAAATACTCTTCACCCGGTACTTTCACGCGGATACTGATATATTGACCTGGCTCATAAGCTGGTAGAGGGGAACCATCTTCATTTTCAAAGTAGATAGATGTAACAAGATCACTTTCTACTACTTTTTTCGCAACTTTCAATGGTTTAAATAAGCGCCATCCGCCATTACCCTCAGCTTTTTGATATAGTTCTTCTTCTACTTGAATGAAGATATCTGCAATCATGCCATATGCTTCAGCCCATGCATTAATAATATCATCTGTTGCTGCATCACCAAGCACTTCTTTAATCGCTTTTAGTAAGTATTCTCCTACTATTGGATAATGCTCAGGTAAAATACCTAGACTACGGTGCTTATGAGCAATTAACATCACCGCTGGTAAAATAGCTTCTAAATTTTCAATATGAACTGCCGCAGCATAGACTGTGTTTGCTAATGCTGTTTGCTGACGACCTTTTTCTTGATTTGTATGGTTAAAAATATTTAATAATTCGGGATGAGCTTGGAACATATTTTTGTAAAACGTTTTAGTAATCTCCACGCCATGAACTTCTAATACAGGAACTGTTGCTTTAATAATTTGTACTGTTTCTTGTTTTAACATATCGCTTACCACCCTTTCATGGTTACAATATAACGCTCTCATTTTTTAAAAGCAATATATAAAATACATCTTTAACAAAATGGACATAATTAATGTATTTTAAATACACCTTTAAAAAAGTATTGAATTTATAATACTTCAAGGTAAAAATGCTATAATTATTTTGAACTATAGAAAGTAGGGTGTTCTTATGCGCTTAACTTTATACACAGATTATTCTCTCCGGACACTCATATATTTGGGTGCGAAGGAAGATGGCCAACTATCAACTATCCAAGAAATTTCAGATGCTTATAATATATCGAAAAACCATTTAATGAAGGTGACACACCAGCTTGGATTATTGGGCTATATTGAAACGATTCGAGGGCGTGGTGGCGGAATTCGCCTAGCAATTGATCCAAGGACCATTACAATTGGTGAAATAGTACGTCATACAGAAGAGGATTTTCATCTTGTCGAATGCTTTGACAAAGAAAATAACCTTTGTAAGATCGCTCCAGAATGCCAGCTAAAAGGCGTATTATACGAAGCGTTGCAAGCCTATTTAACCGTCTTAGATCGCTATACTTTAGATGACTTTTTACATTCAAAAGAAAAGTTGATGGCACTGTTGTTTGGCGAATAAAAATACCCGCACAACTCAAGTTGGACGGGTATTTTTTATGTTTATTTTACAATGCCTTTGAAAAGAAAATCATATCGAGTGCACGAATTCCATTTTCATAGATTGGCTCAGGGTAATTACTGAAAAAATCTTTTTCAATGGCTTCCATACGAAAGCCCGCTTTTTGATAGAAGGCAATATTATCAATACTAGAATTTGCAGTTCCGACTATTATCGTTTGATATCCTTGTGATTGACAAATGTTTGTTATTTGTCGCAGTGCTTCTTTCCCAAGCCCTTTACCTTGATAGTTCGGTACAATCGCAATATTTTTTAACTCAACTGTCGAATCGGACTGTTCAAGAAGTAACGCTACACCCGCTAACTGCTCACCACATTTTATTTCGTATAACTCACCGTCATCTAAATATTCTCGAACAGCGACTTCACTTTCATCAGCTAATAATAGTTGAGGTAAATAGTCTTCCCGAGCACCTTCCACTTTCTTTAAAGATGTACGATATCGAACAAAATCTTCGCGCTCAAAAACATTTAAAACACACGGCTGCTTCTCTTTAATCTCTAGCCATGAATGTTCCTGCGGAAAATCATTCTCAACTCCTAATCGAATAAAAGGCAACTTTTCCTGCGCCTTTTGTGAGCGTATATTAACCTTTCTAGCTCCTGCAAAAACACGCTTTAGCCCTAACTCAAAAAATGCAATATCTAAAATTGCAACTTTCGATTGAAGATTATAGCCTTTTCCCCAAAATTCATAGCCCAGCCATGAGCCAATGTGACAGCTCTTTTTATTGTGATCAATAAACATTAATGCCGTGACACCAATCAGTTGTCCTTCCTCATCCAGTACAACACGAGGGACTGTTTTTCCAGCCTCTTCGTCCACACATTCACGTTTTATAAAATTAATCGTATCTTCCACTTTACCAGCAGGTAACCCTAGTGCATCTCGAACCTGTGGCATAGAAGATAGTGCATGCATCGCTTCAGCATATTTTATATCGTGTCTCACTAAAGTTACTACCATATGCTATTCTCCTTTTAACATGATTAACAACAGACTTTGTATCGTCCTCTACTAACATAATGAAATTATTTCATCTATTTATTTATATATATTGCTTCTGAAAATCAATTATACGTTAGTTGCCATGATACACCAAAACGATCCTGAATCCAGGCAAATTTCTTAGAAAATCCATAATTATTAAGTGGCATTAAAGCTTGTCCACCCTCTAAAATTTGAGCAACTAGACTTTCGATTTCTTCTTCAGACTCACATTCCATAAAAATGGAAGTTGATGGTGTAAATGTAAAGTTATGTTGTATCACACTATCATTCACCATCATTTTCAAACCTTTTAAATGTAGGACAGCCATCGCAATCTGTTGGGAGTTTTCCATATAGGTTAAGCTTTCCACCTGTAATTCTGAAAACCACTGTTGATATTGCTGGATAGCTTCATTGGCTTGTCCCTGAAACATTAAAAATGTAGTCGCACTTTTCATTTAGTTAACGCCCCTTCATATTTTGAAATCCATTGTGCTGGTGTCATTTTCGCAACAAGCTCTCCTATCAATTCAAACGGAATATTTTTAGCGCTTGTAAAACGAATACAACTTTTCCCCATATTGAGTTTCGTCGGTACTCGTTTCGCATATTCCTCTTGGAACCACGAGAGTAGCGCTCGATCTGCATAAATGCCCATATGATAAACTGCAATATGGCGTTTCTGTGCAGCAAGACTTATAAAGGGCAAAGGAGTATTGGGTGTAACATGATAGCCTTTCGGATAGGTAGTTAGTGGGACCACATAGCTTACCATGTCATAGTACATGCTTTCTTCAAAACCCTCTGGTAAATTGCTTTCTACCACGTCTACAAGTTTGCCAAAACTCTCCCGCCATTTTTCATCCACTTGCTCAATATATGTGCTTTTCATGCCCTTCCCTCTTTTCAATTGCTATGTGTGTATCAGAAGACTCATTCAGTCCATAACGTAAAATTGATCTCCGTTCTGACTTCATATTTAATGCTGCGCTACATAATAAATTCTAGTTGCTAACCATCTGTCTTATTTTGCTAATTACAATAAATATAGCATCATTTAAAGGAATCCATAAAGCCTCTTTGTAAATTATGCTTTTCCCTCAGCCTTTGCTTTTCGGTATAATTCCTTTGTTTTGTAGCCCAATCTAATAATTTCACGCATCTCCTCTAAACGTGCTACTTGCGTCTCTTCCTTTTTCGCACTATAAATATATCGGGCCCAGTCCTTTTGATAACCCGGTGTTAATCCATCATAAAATAATAAATCATCCGGATTTTCCGCAAGGGTATCACGCAATTGAGGAATCATACCTTCATAGTCACTAACGCATTGACTACTCGCTGTCTTCTTCTTGCCGTGTCCCTTGCCATCTTTCTTTATACTTACTATAGAAAATGTCTCATCTAACGACATAAGACTTGCAAATTTATAATCACTGCCAACAATGTATTTTTCCTCGTCCACTTGAATTGCTGGGAAGATGTCATCGCGATGGATAAACTGTTCATACTTCTTATTCCCCTTTTTCGGATAAACAAAAAATAAATAACCTTGTTCCGTAAGCGCGTTTAACTTTTGTACATTTTGTAAATACGTTACCATTTCATCAATCTTAAACACAAAGGCAATTATTCGATCATAAGGTGCATTCCCTGTTTGGGTTATTCCCTCTAATTGCATCTCCTCTGGTTGATTATGAATGGCGATAGTCAGTCCATCCTTTATTTTAAATTTCTTTAGCATAGTTTTGACACCTCTTCTAATTACAATTTTCTCTTAGTTTTGATAGTATAGCTGATTTAGTGCAATTTTCGTACAAAAAAACGCTCGAATATTCTCGAGCGGTTAAGAATGAGATAAGCTTATTTAATTTTTGTAGCCACAACTATTCCTCTAATAATCGGAATGGCCGTTACAATTAGCACTAATGGTAGGAACCACCAACCAAGACTCTCTGCCTCCCCAAGTGCAATACGTACCATTTGGAAGGATATAGCTGTAAATATAAGTAAACAAAGGTTTTTTATTTCATTCAATATTTTTCGGCTATTTAAATAAAATGCCTTTACATTACTTTCGTTTAAGCGTGCTGGGTAATTATGAATATGCGGAATTTTTTCAAGTAATCCCAGCAATATCCACAGCAATATTCCGATAAACGGAAGGATGAGTAACTCTATTTTTGTACCCCACCGATTAACTTCTCCTGCACCATTAAAATGCCCTGGAATCTTTTCGGGTAGTTGGCCCCACATTCCAACAATATAAAGGATGGACAGTATAAATAACCCGCCACCGATACAGTCCAAAATCTTTTCATATCTTGTTTTCGGCAATTTTAAAATTGGCCTATACATCTTCCCACTTCCTTGCTTATTCCTTTTTCTATTTTACGTTACTACAGTTTAATTAGTTTCAAATTTATGCAAATTGTCATAATTTTCGAGGTATACAGGTAACTATCCGCTTTCACTTACTGTAAAAAAGCAAATTATTCAGCTTTTTTATCATTCTACCTACAATTATTTACCTTATTATTCCTAATATATATTGTAGAAATACTCACAATACTTTGTAAAATTTATATAATCTGATATAAATGGTATAAACAT
>NZ_JAQZSD010000081.1:0-16591 GCF_028674935.1 Lysinibacillus sp. CNPSo 3705
ATATTATATAATGCTTGTTTTATTAGTTTTGATGATTTATCAATCTCAAAAATTTGACTTTCTAATATTTCATTGAATATATTGACTCTCTCCATAAAACTTTCATCGGTTACTACCCGTTCTAAAATATTCGTATTTACAGGAAACATTTCATTTAAGGAAATTTCTTTATCTATAAGGTCTTTTATACCGAATTTTAGTTTCTTAATATCTAGGCATGGCAGAAAACGAATACCAAAGTATGTACTGTTTGGGACAAGGTTAATCACTCTACTTTTAGTAACGCTTCCACAAATATTACCGTAATGCTGATCACAATTAATGAGAATATCGATACACCCATCCGGGATAACAGAAATTTGATTACTTACCTCCCCCATTTTAAATTGGTAAAACAGAATAGATGGTTGATTTGGTTTCATTCTAACTTTTTGTTCAGTATAGTAATCTGTTTGAAATTCAAAGTCAGGCTGAGACGGCAAGTAACTAATTATTTTCGAATTTAAAGGATTAATCAATTTTATACCACCTTTAATACAAATTCGTAAACGCTTACAAATCGATGCTTAATATGTGATAATTTCCTCAGTTAATTTCGAATAACAGCTGAATCAACGGTTTACAGAAATTCCCTCTTGGATTACCTAACTTGTTCTTACTTAGTAGAGATTTCATATGCCACCTCTTTACGAACGTTCTTAAATTAGTATATTTAATTGTTAGAAAATTTAGATAATTAATCATCCTCCCCCATATAGCGGGATAATTTTAAAACAGCTATTGAGCACTTTTCCCATTATAAATATTATCGATCACTATTTTAAAAGCCTGTATTCCTTATCCACTCAAGGTTACAGGCTTTTCTAAAACAACAGGTTTATAAACGTTTTATGCTTTATTGAGAAATATCTTCAAATCTAAATTAGAATCTTGCTGCCATCCTAAAACGGATAATCTAATTTACTCGTCTGTACAGATACCCATTTCGCAACAGTAAACTCATCTACAATCCATTCATATCCAAAACGCCCAATTCCACTTTGTTTCACTCCACCAAATGGAACATTTCCTTCTAACACTGCAGGCATATCATTTATATGTGTTGTACCAGATTCGATCTCAAGGGCTAATTTTTCTCCTCTTTCTAAGTCACCAGTTATAATGGCAGAGGATAATCCATATTCCGTGTCATTCGCAAAACGAATGGCCTCTTCATCATTTTCAGCTGGAATAATTTGTGCAACAGGACCGAAGATTTCACAAGATGCAAGACATGAATCATTAGGTACATCAACAAATACAAATGGGGAAATAACATTCCCTGTACGGTCACCCTCTACGGCAACTTTTAATCCACTTTCCTTTGCTTTATTAACTAAATCCATAATTTTATCAGCTTGTTTTTCATTTATAACAGGTCCAATAATTGTGTTAGGGTCCTTGGGGTCTCCTACTGTTAATCCCTTTACTTTTTCTACGTATCTAGCAACAAATTCATCATAAATATCTCGATTAACAATAATTCGGTTTGTAATCGCGCAGATTTGGCCACTATGCAAAAATTTTCCGAAGATGGCGACTCTCACTGCTTGTTCTATGTCGGCATCTCCTAAAACTACTAAAGGATTATTGCCTCCTAGTTCTAATGCCATTTGTTTTAATGTTCCGCCTGTTACCTTATTAATATGTTTTCCTACTGCAGTTGATCCTGTAAAACTGATAAACGAAGAATTCGTATTTAACAGGAATTCATCTCCTGATTCTTGAAGATCGGTTAAAATTGAATTAAACACTCCCGCAGGAAGTCCTGCTTCTTCGAAAGCCTTTGCAAAAACTTGCCCACCAACTATTCCAACTTGGAGATCTGGCTTATGAACAACACTGTTCCCGAGAGCAATGGCAGGGAAAATTGTTCTTGTTGCCATGTTAAAAGGAAAGTTAAAAGGTGTGATGGACGTAATAACACCTAAAGGTAATCGATATACACGGCTAACCTTTCCTGGTGTAGTAGATGCATAATTTTTGGGTGTGTATATTTCATCTACCATATTAATAGAATCTTTAATGTCACTAACCCCAAAGCCAAACTCAATATGAGCTTTAAGTAGTGTTCCACCTGTTTCCCGTGTAATTAAATCCAAAATATATTCTTTATTTTTCTCTAAATAGTCTAATGCTTTCGTTAAAACCTCTCTTCTTTGTTCTGGAGTAGATTTAGCCCATTTCTTTTGTGCAGCTTTTGCCTTATGATATGCTTCTTTTATTTGCTCAACATTCGCTAATTCTACAGATGTAATAGTCGATTGATCATATGGATCCTTTATTGCATACGTTCTTTTACTCCGCCCCTCTACCCATTGACCCCCAATATAACTTTTGTTTAATGTACTTGCCCATTCCATGCAGTTCACATCTAAAGCCTGGTTTTTTGTCATTTAAAGTCCCCTTCCTGAAATAAAATCTATACATAACGCGATGTAACCTAAATTGTAGGTGCTGTTAATTGTTTTTTATTGTAAAAAGCGGAACTACCATTATCAAATGATAATTAAAACAAAACTAGATAGGGCTAACTGTCTTCTTACTTTTTAAAACGCTTATGAATATTGTTATATTTATAAGTTCCTTCCTCACTGAATTCAATCAATTCCATCGATAATGCTAGATATCGACTAGTATATAGATCAGCAAAGTGATCCTTTATTACTTCGAAAAGTTCGTCACAAGTTTCTTTCTTATGTTCAGCAGATCTTCCCGCCCCAATTTTTAAAATAGCATGAACAAATGCATCATCTTCTGCTCCATCTGCTACTCGGTAATCTTGAAGTTCAATTGCTCTTGATCGAATGCCTCCAGTCGGAAAAAGATTACTACGGCTAATCAAAACATCGTTCACTTTTTTTAGCAAATTTGGAATGTCTGCTTCTTTCTTTATGTTATCGGTATACTCAACAATAAAATGCGGCATGTTTTCATCCCTTTCACTGACTAAAAATGGCGTTCTCACTTTCTGTTCTTAAGAACTGTTTTTCACTAATAATAGTATTTACTAGTCGTCCCACACCTTCAATTTCAGTAATGACTTCATCCCCTACCTTTGTATCAACTAAGCCCTCAGGCGTACCTGTAAGGATAATGTCGTTTTTATTTAATGTCATAAAACTACTTAAATACGCAATCAATTGCGGAATACTAAAAATCATATCTTTCGTTGTGCCTTCCTGCGTCACTTTTCCATTTACATAAGTACGCAAAGTAAGATTCATAGGATCTTTAATATCTTTTGCATCGACTAGCCATGGACCGATTGGTGTACAAGTATCTCTATTCTTTACTTTTAAGTTCGGACGATAATAGTTTTCTAAATAATCACGGATGGCATAGTCATTTGCAACGGTATATCCTGCTACATAATCATAAGCGTCTTCTTGTTTAATGTTTGTCCCGGAACGACCAATGATAACGGCAAGTTCACATTCATAATGCATATTGGTAGCCTCAGCTGGTCGGTAAGTCTGACCTCGATGACCAATAAAAGTATTAGGACCTTTTAGAAAAACTAAAGGTTCTGTTGGTGCTTGAAAAGCAAGTTCTTTTGCATGGTCTGCATAATTTAGTCCTAAAGCAAAAACGGTTCTAGGTTGTACAGGTGGTAGCCAGACAACTTCCTCTTCAGAAACAATTTGTCCATTATCTAGTTTCAGGTGACCATCATTTGTTTCAATTGCGTGATGAATAACATCCTGAAATACTACACGTGCATGTTTCATAATAATCGCGCTCCTTTACCAAACAATAAGATTCTCATTTAACTGGATTTTCTAAATAACCGATTCCATCGATTTCAATTCGTACAAGGTCTCCCTCTTTCACAAGCGGAGGATTTTCAGGTACCCCAACTAGCAAAACATCTCCCTCATACAGCGTCATAAATTCCGAAATTTCAGAAATTAACTGTGATACAGGACGAATTAAATTGGCCGTTGTATTCTTTTGTTTTAATACATCGTTAACGAATACGGTAATCGTTAACTTATTAGGGTCAGAGATTGCATCGCGTTCAATAATCCATGGACCTACAGGGCAAAAGTTATCTCTCGCTTTTTGTTTAACAGCTGGTCGATAAAAACTCTCATGTGGAATACTTACATCATTTACAATGGTGTATCCTAATACATGATCTAAAGCTTTTTCTTCTGTTACACGAGTAGCCTTTTTCCCAATGACAATGCCTAATGAGGCACCTACTTGCAGTTGAGATGTATCCTCGGGTAATGGAATGGAAGATTTAAATCCAGTAATCGTGTTTACCGGTTTTATATATAACACAGGCGCTTTGGGAGGCTCTTTATATGGTTCTTTCGTTAAAGATGAACCTAATGCCTCAAGCTCGCCCCTATAATTTAATAAAGCCCCATATACTGTACCCGATATTGGCGCCTCCAAAGAAGACTGCTCTAAGGTTACATTTCGATCACAGAGAATAATTGTATTGCTTTGAGGATCTACTTCCACCTCTTTTGTATGAAGGGTTTCACTAAATTTAATAATTGCCTTACTCATAACTATTCACACCTCTCATAAACTCGTAAAATTCTTCTGATGATTGGATCTTCACCAAAACGTGTGGTTGATTTCCGTTCCGACTGGGCGCTTTGTTGCTGACGCTTCGCTTTCGCACAGAGCAAAGCTTCCTGGGGGCATCCAGCCTCCACTCCAATCAACTTATTTGCATAGTATATGTTTTAACAAATGTCATCCACGACTTTTGGTGATGAACCTGATGATTCCTTTATCTTATTGAACTCGCCAAGCGATCACTAATGATTCACTACACCTTTAACATCATTACCTATATTTGACTTAACGATAATTTCAGAAAAATTATCCGCTACATGTTTTGTCTTACGGGCCCCTATTAATGTACCAATATAGCTGCCTAAGAACCCTAACGGTATCGAAAGAATTCCTGGTGATGCTAGAGGGAAAATAGGATGACCAGTAAATAGGGCTACACCTGGTTCTGGGTTCCAAACATTTGGACTTACCATGACTAGACCAATCGTGCTAATTAATCCTATAAGCATCCCAAAGATTGCCCCCGTTTTGTTGAACTTTCTCCAAAAAATAGTTAGTAAAATAACTGGTAAATTTGAACTTGCTGCTAATGTAAGAGCGATTGAGGCTACAAAGGCAACATTAAAATTTTGCAAAAATAGTGATAAGGCAATGGCGATAGCAGTGATGACAATCGATGCAAGACGTACCATAAACATTTGCTGTTTTTCAGTTGCTTTCCCGTCTTTTAAAATTTCGTTATAAAAGTCATGGGAAAATGCTGTTGCTCCCGTAACCACAATTCCAGCAACCACTGCGAGAATAGTAGCAAAAGAAACCGCAGAAATGAAAGCAAACATAAAATCTCCACCAATATACTTTGCTAATAATGGCGCTGCCATATTCCCTGCTGGGTTAGCCTCTATAATACTCGAAGTTCCAACTAGCTTCGCTGCGCCAAACCCAAGGAAAATGACCATAATGTGGAACATGCCCATAATCCACATAAGCCAAACAACTGACTTTCTGGCAACCTGAGCATTAGGTACAGTTAAAAAGCGAACTAATACATGGGGTAGGCCTGCTGTCCCAAGAATGAGCCCAAGTGTTAAAGAAGCAGCATCCCAACCGTTTTTATATTTTAAACCTGGATTTAAGAAATCAATTCCAAAAGGAGTGGCGGTTTTCATATCTGTAAAAATGCCAATAAAATTAAAATTAAATTTCCACATAACCATGACAAACATAATAAAGGTTCCACCTACTAAAAGAATGGCTTTAATAATTTGAACCCAGCTTGTTGCGGTCATTCCTCCAAATAACACAAAAGCTAACATAGCCACACCAACAATAAGAACTGAAATATTATACGGAATACCTAATAATAATTTGAATAAAGCCCCTGCAGCAACGAGCTGTGCAAGCATATAAAAAACTGAAATAATAATTGTATTAAAGGCCGTTACACCTCGTACTTGTTTAAACTTAAATCGAGCAGTAATCATGTCACCTAACGTATATTTCCCAAGATTTCTTAATGGTTCAGCAACTAAAAATAAAATGACAAGAAACGAAACGAGGGCGCCATACATGAGGAAAAATCCGTCATATCCCGTTAAAGAAAAGGCTCCAATTAACCCTAAAAAGGTAGATGCAGACATAAAGTCTCCAGCTAAAGCAAGACCATTTTGCCTAGCAGTCAGACCACCTCCAGCTGTATAAAAAGAACCTGCCGTTTTTGTTTTTTTGGAAGCATAGTACGTAATGAAAAGTACCCCTATTGACATGAGTACAAAAAGAAGAATAATGTCCCATCCCATATGTCTACAGCCCCTCTTTTACTATGATTTGCTTTACTTTTTCGTCAAATTCAGCAGACTTCTTTACATAAACACTGCATACCGCAAATGACATAAAGATAATTGAAATACCGTAAATCCACGCCAACGTAATGTCTCCTATTACTTGAACGTTTAATATATTTGTAAACAAGGCTAGGAATGGTAAAGCTAGTGAATAAGCCAAATAAAAAATTGTGTATGAAATAATAAACTTTTTCTTATCTAAAAGTAGTTGTTTAAAATCCTCTGAAGTGGAAATTTTGTCATAATCTATTTGTTTGTTATCTTGTTGTTCGATGTCTTTTTTTACACTACGCTGTTCTTTTACTAGCTCCAAATTGATAGCACCTCTTTCCTAATAATTCAATAGGGTTCTTACATGCTTCTAATTCTTCGATTTTTAATTTCTATTAAAAACCACTAGTTTTAGTTCTGTCATTTCTTCTACAGCATATTTTATTCCTTCTCTTCCCATTCCACTTTCCTTCACACCACCATAAGGCATGTTATCTACACGAAACGTTGGAATATCATTAATCATTACGCCTCCAACATGAAGGTTTTCAGCTGCAGTTAACGCTGTATGAACATTTTCCGTGTAAATCCCCGCTTGAAGACCATATCGCGAATCATTTACTTGCTCAATTGCTTCCTCTACTGCTTGAACTTTATTGATGATAACAATTGGAGCAAACACTTCTTGACACGAAACTTTTAACGAAGACGCTGCATTTAAAAGGACCGTTGGCAATAGAATATTTCCTTTGGCGATTCCCCCAGTTGCTACTTCTGCTCCATGCTGTGTCGCCTCATGAATCCAATCTAAAGTACGTTCCACATCTTTTTTTGAAATAAGCGCTGAAACATCCGTACGTGGATCTAAAGGGTCACCAATTTTGAGTTGTTGAGTTGCTTCAACGAATTTTTGCACAAATGTTTCGTACAAACTTTCATGAATATAAATACGTTGTAATGATATACATACTTGACCTTGGAAAGAAAAGGCTCCCTTCACACAACGATTAATAATTGAATCAATATCGATCCCTTTATCAATAATAACGGCTGCATTTGAACCCAGTTCTAATGTCACACGCTTCAGTCCTGCTTTGTTTCGGATACCAATCCCAACAGCTGGGCTTCCCGTAAATGTAATGGCTGCAATTCTATCATCGGTCACGATTTTATCCCCCACGACTCTTCCGCTTCCAGTAATCACATTAAGAGCTCCATTCGGTAAACCGGCCTCCTGTAACAACTCTGCTAAAAAGAAAGAAGATAGTGGCGTTTGACTTGCTGGTTTTAATACAATTGTATTTCCTGCGGCAATGGCAGGACCTACTTTATGGGCAACTAAATTCATCGGAAAATTAAATGGAGTAATCGCTCCAATAACTCCAATAGGTTCACGCACCGTATATGCTACTCGTTTTTCTCCACCTGGTGCAGCATCCAATGGAAGTGTTTCTCCATGAATTCGCTTTGCTTCTTCAGCTGCAAACTTATACGTTTGTATTGTCCGTTTCACTTCTTCGATTGCAGTAGCAATTGGTTTAGCTGCCTCTTAAGCGATAATTTCTGCCGCTTCATCTAAACGTTTCTCTAACAAAGCTACCAAACGTTCCAAAATAGCTGAACGTTCGTGAGCTGGCATTTTCGCCATGACTGTTTTTGCACGAACTGCAGCTTCAATTGCCTCATTCACTTCTTTGTCATTAGCCTTAGGAATATATGCAATAACATCCCCAGAATATGGAGATGTTAGAGATGCCTGTTCAGTGGCTTCTTGCCATTGACCATCAATATATAAGTTTTTCTTTCTTGCTTGTACTTTTAAATTCATAGTCTACTCCTTTCTGTTATAGCCTACAATTAGATCACTAGCTCATCTTTTTTCATGTATTCATTCATGCCGTATGACTCATTCTGCTTGCCATATTTATAGCTTAGCCACTTTACCTTTATCCGCTTCTTATATGGGAATACAGAACAATCTTTTAATTGTATTAACAATGAAGTGTGTTGCTCATTACTAGCTATTTGGTGGCAAGTTCCATCATAATGAGTACCATCTATTTCAACTTGAATATGGTAAATACCAGGTTTAGGCATTCGGTATCTCTTTTTTACTATTAAGTTAAGAAACTGATGTTTTTTGTAAAAAAGAGAACTTTGATTCATTTCCCCATTAATTTCATAATAATCACCAAGATACATAGGAATCATTTGCACATGACCTTCGTCAAGCAATTTTCGGATTGCTGTGGAACTAATTTTTTCATCAGAATGTTGGATTTTTGGAACAGTCGTTACACCCAAACTTCCGGGATTATACTCCGCTAACGTTTTCATATTACCGAGTCCTTTATAGCCATAATGATAATCAAAGCCTGCTACAACATGTATACATCCAAGTCCAATAATGTATTGTTCAACAAAATCGTTAGGAGAAAGACGGGCAAACTCTGGGCTAAACTCAACAACAAATAACTTTTCAACACCCAGCTTTTCAAATCGATCTTCTTTCAAAGGAAGCGGCGTTAAATAAGTCATTGGCTCCGCATGAGGAAAGAGTATATCTTTTGGGTGCGGATAAAACGTCATAACACCAAAGGCGCATTGTTTTTGCAAAGCAATTTGTTTTGCTGTTTCAAGAATTTTTTGATGACCGATATGAACGCCATCAAAAAAACCGAGAGCCAAAACACAAGCTTCCATTTCAGTGAACGTTGATTGATCCATTGAACTTTTGATATATATTGTCTCCACCGTTTGCCCTCCCCTTTTATGTTAAGTTAACTGCGGCGCGGTGATCTGGCCATATTTTCCTGCAAAGAATGTCAGAGGCTTTCCTTCACGGAGCACAATATCTTCTACTTCTCCAAGGAACAACGTATGGTCACCAGCTACTTGCTTTCCATATACACTACAGACAATATTTGCTAACGCATCCTTTACTACTGAGATTTCGCTTAGGCGGTCAAATTCTAGTTCACGTTTTTCTTTAATCTGGCCAGCGAATAACATAGAAACTTCTTGCTGGTCTTCTGATAAAATATTTACCGCAAATTTACCGGAGCGGTTAATTTTATCGAGCATTTTTGCATTTTCTTTAATCGATATTAGTACGAGTTTTGGGTTTAGCGACACTGACATGAAGGCATTTGCTGTCATGCCATGAGGCTCTCCATCAATGTCTGTTGTAATAACTGTTACGCCGGTTGCAAATTTACCCATCGCATCTCGAAATGTACGATCATCCATTAAAATTCCTCCATTCTTTTTATTTAAATAACCAGTTCTGGTTTGCGCTGTGCAAGATTTGGTGCCTTGGATTGAATTTGTTCATTGGTTTCAATATCTAAAAACGGAGATGTTTCATTAAACCAACTATCCGGTGCTTTTGCACCCCATAATGTTTGACGACGTGGGTCATTTAAATCCCATCGAATTGGCTCGAAGTCATTGTCACTTGTTAAGTAATCTCCGTTATACAGCTCAATGCGGTATCCATCTGGATCTCTTAAATACAAGAAGAATGCATTGGATAAGCCGTGGCGTGCTGGCCCTCTTTCTATGTTCTGTGAATAACCAAGAGAAGCTAAAACATCGCAGCAATGAATGAGAGCAAGTGGATCAGGAAGCCAGTAAGCAAAGTGATGAAGACGTGGACCATCTCCGTTCATAAAAGCTTGATCATGCACGGTCTGTTTGCGGTGGAGCCACGCAGCCCAGATACTTCCATCTTCTATCGTTGTATATTCAGAACATGCAAAGCCTAGCTCGTTGATAAAGAAGTTGTAAGCTTTTTCTACATCCGGTACAGCACAGTTTACGTGGTCAATTCGCTGAATTCGGGCACCGCTGTATAAATCGTAGCGCTGAAGTAAGCGCTCGGCTTTTTCAATTTTGCAGAAAAATTCAAGGGGCATCCCTGAAATATCATGTACATGCAATGCACGTCCAAGAGCATGCTGAGTACCTTCCTTAAGCCACTTTGTTTTTAAGCCTTTTGCTTGAAACAATTCAGCTAGACGGTCAAGATCTTCTTCTTTTGCTACTTTGTAACCGAGTGCGTGTACCCCTAACGTCTCGGACTTTTTAAGAACTAAGCTGTGGTGTGTGTGTTCTTCAAGTCCTCTCAAATAAACACAGTCATCCTTTGTTTCCGTTTCAATCATGCCGAGCGCTTTTACATAAAAATCTTTTGAACGGTCTAAATCCTTCACGTTTATAACCGTTCTGGCAATTCGAATGATATTGAAATCCATACTCCTCATCTCCCTTAGTCGATTAATTAGTTATTTTTAACTAACGCTTCTGATCGATTCAAAAATTCTTTTACACGATCAACATATTCCTGTTTGTCATACCCGTTATAAAGCGTACTTGCCATTCTAACTGGATCTCCGAAGAAGAAGCGCTCATAAAGTGTTTGTCGAGTACCGAATGAACTGATACATACATCCCATGCCAAACGATAAAGTTTCACACGATCATAAGCATCTCCAGTGGCTGATTGTAAATACTTATCAAGATCCGGACGAATTTCGGAATGGAAGTCTGATTCTGATGGAATCGCCATTAAGCCACTTGCTCCCATTAATTGCATAATTTCTGTAAAACGAGGGTAAATTTTCGGGAAGTAATGACGAGCTGCGTTTAACGGTGCAAAATCTGGTGTCATAGTTCCCCATCTATCCACTTTTGCATTTGCTTCGGCAGCAACGACATATGCTTTCATCGTTTCAAGTGCAATAATTACTTCGGAGATTTTCTCCTGTATATGTTGGTATTGGCCGATATTAATTGTCTCTGCCATTAATTGAAGAATACCAAGGACAAACTCTGTTTTCGCGATATTTTTTGATACAACTTGATGGGTCATATGAACAACTGCATTACTTTCATTGTAGGCCTGGTTGCACACATTCACATCCCCAAGGGCAAAGACTCGATTCCACGGAACGACAACATCATCAAACACAACAATGGTATCCATTTCTTCAAAGCGAGATCCTAGCGGATGGTCGAAATGAGACTTACCATAATCAAAAGATTCTCGACAAATAAATTTCAAGCCCGGTGTGTTATTAGGAATAGAAAAGGCAAACGCATATGGATTTTCTTCAGCTGATTGTTTTAACAGAGTAGATGGGAATACCATGATTTCATCGGTAATACCACCTTGCGTAGCAAGTAATCTTGCCCCTTTAATAACGACTCCTTCAGATGTTTTCTCTTTAATCCGCGCTGCAATAAACGGATCTGGAAGTTGTGCTGAATTTACGCCTCTATTAACTTGAGGCTGAATCAATGTATGTGTTAAAGATAAATCATTTTCACGGCAATACTCGTAGTAGTTGGTCATGTTTTCAGCATAGATGGAGTCCTGTTTTCCAAACATTTCTGCAGCTGAACCATACGCCATCATCCCAACATTAATGTAATCAGGGGAACGCCCCATCATGCCACCATTATATTTCGCCCATTCTTGCATCATTTTGCGACGCATCACTAAATCTTCTTTTGTTTTTGGCTGCATAAAAGATGTACCTACCCGTTCACGAGTTGTCGGAGATTCATATGTCATGTAATCCTTTTTGTCTGGATCATGTTGCAAGTCGTAAAGTTCTGCCTGAGTTTTCATAACTCCTTTAAAAGCTGGATGTTCAGAAATCTTCCCTTCTACGCGTTTGCCATCAATCCATATATTTGCCTGTGCATGATCAACTCTTTCAATATATTGCTCTCCTGTTTTTGCTGGCATATTGTTTCCCCCTAAAAAATAGTTGTTTACTTCCCAAATTGCGGAATATGGTGGTCACCTATCGCAACATGGATTACCTTTGGTTCTGTATAAAATTCAAACATTGCGTAATGCCCACCCTCTCTTCCAATTCCACTATCTTTCATACCGCCAAATGGAATTCGAAGATCTCGTACGTTTTGAGCGTTAATCCAAAGCATACCTGCTTCAATAGCATCCGCCATACGATGTGCTCGTTTTAAATCTTTTGTCCATACAAAACCAGCTAGTCCGTAAGATACGTCATTCGCCATATGAAGTACTTCTTCATCTGTTTCAAATTCGATTACGGCCATAACGGGACCAAAAATTTCTTCCTGACATACTCTCATGTCATTTTTGGCATTCAATAAAAGTGTCGGTGGTACAAAATTACCTGCCTTTACCTTTTCCGGAACCACTCCCTGAACTACTTCACAACCTTCTTGTTTAGCGATTTCTATATATTTTTTTACTTTGTTATAGTGACCTTTTTCAATTAGCGGACCGAGCTCAGTTGACGAATCCATTGGGTCACCGATTTTAATGTTAGCGACACGTGCTTTTAATTTTTCTACAAATTGATCTTTAATATTTTTATGCAAGAATACGCGAGAATTGGATGTACAACGTTCCCCATTAAAAGAGAAAATCCCCCATATTGCTGCATCTAGAGCTCGTTCAAGATCTGCATCATCAAATACAATTAAAGGTGATTTCCCACCAAGCTCCATCGATGTTTTCTTTAAAGTATCTGCAGCGTTTTTAATAATAGTGGAGCCTGTAGTCGTTTCACCTGTAAATGAAATCGCTTTCACATCTGGGTGAGCAACAAGAGCAGCCCCTGCTGTTTCTCCAAAGCCATGAACGATATTAAAGACGCCATCCGGAACTTGAGCTTTATGAATAATTTCAGCTAATTTATTTGCAGTCAATGGTGAAAGTTCAGCTGGTTTTAGGACAACTGTATTGCCAGTTGCTAATGCAGGCGCTACTTTCCAAGTTTCTAGCATGAATGGGGCATTCCATGGCGTAATTAACCCTATAACACCTAATGGTTTATACACTGTATAATTAATGAATTCACCATCCATTGGATAAGATTCGCCATGCAATTTTGTCTCCACCATTCGTGCGTAGAAACGGAAATTTTCTGCAGCACGTGCGGTTTGATTTCTTGTTTGGCTAATTGGCAAACCTGTGTCTAATGATTCTAAAAAAGCAATTTCCTCAATCTCCTCATCGATGATATCTGCAATTCTATTAATATAATTCATTCTTTCTTTCAATTTCATCTTGCCCCACGGACCATTCACAAACGCTTCTTTTGCTGAAAGAACAGCTTGATTTATATCCGCTTCACGCCCCTCAGCGATATAGTTATTTATTTCATTGGTAAATGGATTTTTATTTTCAAAAGAAGCACCTGATTGACTGTCGACAAACTGTCCATTAATATAAAGTTTTACATTTGCAACTTGCTTGTGTTCGTGATTTTTTTGACTCTCAGATACTTGAACTTGCATGTTATTACACTCCCCATTCTTCTCTTACTCCTATAACGAGGAGTAAGAGAATTTTTTAGATTTTGAATGATTATTTAGTGACAATCGCATTTGATAACATACCATATTGATGTAAAACTTCACGAATTTCGTTTTGAAGCGTCTCAGATGGTAAATCCATTGGCTTACGTAAAACTGGCGTAATTTTACCCATCATGCCCAGCGCTGCTTTTACTGGTCCAGGGTTCGTTTCTTTGAATAACACATCATTTAATGTCATCAATTCATAATGAAGATTTAAAGCTTTTTCAGCGTCGCCTTCCTCCCAAGCATTGTGCATTTCTGCTACTTTCGCTGGCGCAACGTTTGCTGTGGCGCTAATAGAACCTTTTCCACCGATTGTTAACATTGGGTAGCAAAGAAGTTCAATGCCCGAGAATAAACTGAAATCTCTACCACAATTCAACAGCACCCGATTGACATGTTCAAAATCTTTATTTGACTCTTTGGCACCAATAATGTTCGGGCAATCTTCAACGAGTCGAGCCATTGTTGTTACTTCCATATTCACCCCTGTTCTTCCAGGAATGTTATAGATAATAATCGGAATATCCACGGTATCTGCAATAGCTTTATAGTGTTTATATAATGCTTGCTGGGAAGGCTTGTTATAGTATGGAACAATAACCATCGCAGCATCTGCTCCCATTTCTTGAGCAGCCTTTGTTAGTCGAAGCGCTTCATTATGATTAACAGATCCCGTTGCTGGTATAAATGGTACTCGTCCGTTAATCGTTTTACTTGCTGTTTCCATTACAAGCTCTCTCTCTTCGACCGTTAGAGAACTAGGTTCCCCAGAAGTTCCGGTTACCGAAATACCATGGCTCCCACTTTCTATTTGCCAGTTAATTAAACTTTTAAATGTCTGTAAATCTAAGCTTTCATCTTCTTTGAATGGTGTAATAACTGGTGCAATCGAACCTTTTATACTTTCTTTAGCTTTTCGAATTCTAGACATTTTATCTTCTCCTTTTCTACCTTTTCATGGAATCGTTTTCAAAAATAATGTATCATTAAGTTTGAAATATTTAAAATATTTAAAATGTTTGTAACGTATATAAAATAAATATGCTTTCTAAGGAGGAGTTTCATGGATATAAGACAATTGCGATACTTTGCCACTATTGTTGAAGAAGGGCAAATCACTAGAGCAGCAAAGAAATTACATATGGCCCAACCCCCCCTTAGTCAACAGCTAAAAGCGCTGGAGGAAGAACTTAGTACTCGTTTGATCATACGAAATGGAAAGAATATAGAACTAACAGCAGCAGGGAAAGTTTTGTATAAAAGAGCTACCAATCTTTTAAGTCAGATTGATGAAACAATTATGGAAGTGAAAGAAGTAGGAGAAGGTCTTAAGGGTACTTTATCAATTGGATCTGTAAAAACATGCTTTTCTTACCTACCTGAACGCATTCGTTTTTTCCGAGAAAAGTATTCAAACGTTACATTTCGTTTATACGAAGGAGATACTTATCGATTATTACAAGATTTAAGGAATAGGCATATTGAGGTTGCGATAGTCCGCTTACCTTTTGAATCAGAATCTGATGACTTATCTTCACTGCCATTACCTCCAGACCATTTTGTAGCTGTTATCCCTGAGACGTGGAATTATGAAAATACAATAAGACTAGAAGAACTTTCAAGAATGCCCCTAATGTTGCTACAACGTTTTAAAGGTGTTGGTCAATACGAATTGGTTATAGAAGCTTGTAGAAAATATCACTATGAACCAAATATTGTCTGTCAATGTTCAGACGCTGATATGATAATGTCCCTAGTAAGAGAAGGTGTCGGTGCTTCTTTACTTCCAAGGTCTGTCTTACGTTCATTTTCTATGAATGGCCTGAAAATATTGGAGCTTGAAGAACTTCGTATTCAATCAGATTCGGCTGTTATCTGGTTGAAGGATCGTTACATTTCAAAAAGTGCTGTTAAATTTATTGAAACTTTTAAGAGGGAATACAGTTTAAGTTTTTCACAAGCAGAATGACACAAATTAATCATTTCAATTTTTAATACTCACACGTTACTTATATATATTGCGGAGTCAAAAATAAGACAATGATCTCTTTTGACTTCTTTTCTAGTATGATGGTCATTGCCGCCGTTTTAAAATTGCGCTAACAATTTATAAATCTTTTGCAATGGAATCAAACATATCTGCAGCATCTCTTGCCATCTTTTGAGTTAAATGGACGTAGCAGTCTTCAGTAGTTGCTGATCTGCTGTGTCCTTTTTTTTTGGACAGTTTTTATAGGTTGTCCACTTTCAATCAACATTGTTGCGTAAAATGGTAGTTTCTGATGAAGAAATCTTTTTATTATGCATTCTGTAAGTTTTTTTCGGAAAACTGTTGAAAAATGCCCTCTAGCCTTCCGTTAATTACACACCAGCTAATACATCTTCTTTATTAAATGACAAAAAGGCAGTTGAAAATCAGATCTAGCCGCATTTTCAACTGCCAACTCAAATATAAGATTTTTATTACATCCATTTGATTTACAGGGTTGTTTTGTTGATTGCATTTTGTTGCAGTGAACTGCGTATGTTCTGCTCCTCTATAAACTAGAGATTATTATGGACTAACTGGAGGAGTAAGCCCTGTAAGAACAGGAGTTATAACACTAGTGCCTGCTCCAAGGCGAATTTGTTGAACTTGCAGTACTTTTACAGTAAGCTCTAGCACGATTTTTTCACGTAATGTGTCGAAAGTGCCTTCTGGTTCTGCCATAACCGGTGAAAAATCAAGTTCAAAGAAGTTTGCAGCTACTAACTCGCCAAATGGTTGTTCATTGTATTTAACTAGATTTTGGAAGAATGCTTTATCCAATCGA
>NZ_JAQZSD010000082.1:0-15985 GCF_028674935.1 Lysinibacillus sp. CNPSo 3705
ACAGACGAGACCCCGCACGAAGCGAAGCGTAGGAGGAGGCTCGGCGCTCGCCCGCGGAAAGCGAGCGGAATGCTTCGGAAAACAACAGTAGAGTCACAGAGTGCCAAATGAAAAAAGTGAGGTATTCAACGATTAAATCGTTGAATACCTCGCAATGTGAGAAGATATGGGCTTTTTCAGTGCCCTCCATTAAATGAGATCTCTCTTGTTGTTACTTGGCTGCTCCTTGCTTCAAGTTACCTGTCTTTTGGTCATAGAAGCGGAGTAAATCACCGTTAATGATGGCATCCGAACTTTCAAGTTCTTTCGTAGCTCGATCAGCGTATGGCTGACATGGCTCACCATCAATTTCTTCACCAGTTGCTTTGTCATAGCAAGCTTCACCAGCATATAAATATTTATCTGTTACAAAACGACCATCGCGGAAAACAATGAAGTCTTCATGCTCTGGTGAGAATAGGTCTGCACCAAGTTGCATATCTTTTGACGTTTCAACGCCAAGAAGGTGTAGAATTGTTGGACGTAAATCCATTTGTCCAGCAATCTCTGTCATTTCTTTACCATCACCTGATCCAGGAATATGGATAAATAAAGGTACTTCTTGTAGCATTGCATTATCAAATGGTGTAATGCTATCTTTTCCTAAATATTGAGCCATCGCTTTGTTGTGGTTTTCTGAAATACCGTAATGGTCACCATACATGACAATAATCGAGTTATCATATACACCTTGATCTTTTAAACTTTGGAAGAAGTCTTTAAGTGCTTCATCCATATAACGAACTGTTTGGAAATAACGATTTAATGTACCTGAATTTGAAGTGTATTCAGGAATCATTACGTCTTCTGGATCCAATGTGAATGGATAATGGTTCGTTAAAGTAATTAGTCGAGAATAGAACGGCTGTGGCATATCTTTCATTAATGCTGCAGATTGCTCTACGAATGGGATATCTTTCATACCCCAGTTAACAGCTTGCCCTTCGCCAATCTTATATGAATCTATGTCATAGAATTTATTAATGTGTAATGATTGATACATTATGTCACGGTTCCAGAATGATTTATTATTCGGATGCATGACATTTGTAAAGTAGCCATTATCACCAAGACGCTCAGCCATTGAGTTATACGTATTTCCACCATGTGTGAAGAATACCGCACCACGACCTAAGCCGAACAATGAGTTTTCTAAAATAAACTCCGAGTCAGAAGTTTTCCCTAGTCCAGTTTGGTGATAGAAGTTACTGAAATAATACGTATCTTTATCTTTTGTTAAAGAGTTTAAGAATGGTGTAATTTCATGACCATCCATTTGGTTATTAATCACAAAGTTCTGTAAAGACTCCATTGATACAACAATCAAATTACGACCTTTGTATTTACCAAACATTTCAGGGTTGACTGCTGCTTGATTAGAACGAATATAGTTGTTCACTTCTACTAATTCACTGCCATCCGCTAATGCACGTTGAGCAGAAGATTTTGATTGAATATAAATGTCATATAAATGGTAGTTATAAGTACCGATGTTTTTTACAAGTAATTCACGATCAAAGCTACGTGTTAACAATTGTGGACGCTCTGTTTCAGCTAATCCTAGGTTTAAGAACGACACAGCAATCGCTAATACGAAGTACGCGCGACGGAATTCCACGTTTACCTTTACTGCATCTTTCATCATAGGTAAATATTTATTAGCTAAAATAAGAATAAGTACGTCAACGAAATATAGTAAATCCCAAGGGCTAACAATCGCTGCTACTGAAGTTCCTAAATCCCCAAAGTTATTTGTTTGGAATAATACCGGTAACGTAATAAAGTCGTTGTAGAAGCGATAGAACGCAACATTCCCGTATAAGACGATTGACAAGATAACACTGATAGTTATTATATAACGACTTTTAACTTTTGGCGATTTAAAGAATAACGATATACCATAAGCAAATAGCACGAAGCTTAATGGATTAATAAACAAAATAAATTGTTGCATCGCATTTTCAATTTTCATCTCAAAGCTTGTGTGATAAACAATGACCGTTTTTATCCAAGTTGCTACGATTGCTAGTATCATAAATGAATGTTTAGGCCACTTTATTGATTTCATCCTTAACATCCTCCCTACTTTCTTACAAAAAAATAATATTTTTAACAATTTGTTACTGAAACAAAATATATCTTAATCCATTTTTTACAGATAATCAATAGATATATTTTGGGAAAAACTGTGCCCCTTGTTGGGTAAATGGGCCGGATAGTAATATATACGTTTTCGTTTGTAAAAAGTTTCGTAAATCATAAAAACAGTGGAAAACCACTGTTTTTTAAGAATATTACATACATATTACATTATCTTTACAATACCACAAATAAATTATATTTAAAACATTACTTATTATTTTCTTTCATGCGTAGCTTTGTTGTTTCTTGTCGAATTAGTAATAATGCCATTTGGTAATCTTTAATATCTAGTACATTCGCTTTATACAACTCACGAATTTCATCCTCCATTAACATCAAATCACCAATGGGATCTCGTGTGTAAATATAAGTACCATATGTTTTTAATAATTCATAAATATCTAACATTTTATCCATTTTTGTTCGCTCCTCGTTGTGTTACACAGTCAATACGTTTTGTCGGTGTCACAATGATATCTACTGGGCAATCGTGTGCTTCTGTAGGTACACGTTCATATAGCTGCTCATTAAATAACAAAGACATGAGCTTACCCTTTGTATAGTTTAATACATAGCGATCATAATAACCACCGCCATAGCCTATACGATAGCCGAACTTATCAAAAACAACTCCTGGAACAAGTATGACGTCCATTTCATTTGCGTCAACAAACTCACACTGCTCTGGAATTGGCTCACGCAAATGCATATACACAGTTTCTAGCTGGGCAAACGAGTCAATGGCGTAAAATAACATTTCTCTTGTTTTTGAGTTGCATTTAGGCACAGCGACTTTTTTACCAAGTTGCCATAGTTCTTCAATTAATTGAATTGTGTCGACTTCTGGCTTATTGGAAATAGTAATGCCAATTGTAGTTGCTTCTATTATATATGGTTCCTGTAGCACTTTTTTAACTACAGCATTTGATTGATCGCGGTAAGCTACTTCGCTAATTTTTGCAAGAGCTTCCTTTACCTCGTTCCGCAAAGTTGTTTTATCCATGCTAAGCTACCTCCTAAAATGTAGAAAGCCAAAACCACAAGTGGTTTTGGCTTAATGAGCGATTACTTAGTTTCACGGTGAAGAGTGTATTTCTTCTCGCGAGAGCAATATTTTTTAAGTTCAAGACGCTCTGGATTGTTACGCTTGTTCTTTTTAGAAATGTAGTTACGTTCGCCGCAATCTGTGCAAGCTAAAGTAATGTTTACGCGCATTATTAACCCTCCCACTCTATATCAAGAATTTAAATTTTGAGCATGATTTATACGACTAACCCATTATAACATAAAATAAAAAAAAATCTAGCTTCATTTCATATTAAGTTTGCATATGGTAAAATACCTTATAATTACATACTTAATGAGGTGAAACTATTGGATTTATCCATCATACTTATGATTGTAGGGATTCTTCTAATTATTACTTCGTTCTTTTTCAAAAATAGCGCGAAAAAGGTCGAACAAGATGTAGAGGAGCTATCCATCTCTATTTTTCAAGAAACAAATAATTTAAAACGTCGTCTGAAAATTGTTGAGGAAGAACTGTTATTAGAGCCAGAGTTCCAGGTTAAATCACCGCCAGCACAAAATAACGCGATACCAAACCCAAAAGTTCAACAAGTTATGCAAGCTGTTCAACAGGCTGCTCAGGCATCGAAAACAGGACAGGCTGCACCAAAAACGAAACCTATACATCAAATTATTGTAAGTCAGGTGCTTGAACTAAATAAGCAGGGTCTATCTACAGCAGATATCAGTATTCGTTCAAATTTAACTGAAGAGCAAGTCCGCCAAGTAATTGCAAACGGAGGTCGGTAATTCATGAAAATGTCCGCTATCCGTGCATTTGGTATTGCGCTTTTTCTTATCGGAGCTTTGCTAGCTTTAGCGGCGCGTTTCGATCTCAATATCGGTCTTCCAACTAAAGCTTCCCCAAATGCAGAAAATGTAGAAGAGTTGCAAAAAAAACTCGACCAAGCAAATAAAGAAATTGCATTATTAAAGGAACAAGCTAAGCAACCTTCAAAGGAAACGAAGACAGATACTGCTAAAACAACGGCTAAAGAAAATCAAAAATCGGGCGGTGCACCGGCAAAAACTACAACTATGTCACTCCAAATTTACAGTGGTATCACACCATATATCGTGGCGCAAAAGCTTGAAGATGGTGGCATTATCGACAATAGTGTTGAAATGGAACTGCTACTTGCTAACCCTAAATACGCGCGAAGCTTACAAATTGGCTCTTACGAAGTCAATTCTTCGATGTCTTTAGAGGAAATTGCAAAATTGATTACAGGGAAAAAGCAATAATAGTACGATTCGATTAATAAAGATGACTGTCATCAAAAATCACAACTACTGATTTTCGATGACAGCCTCTTTTGTTTCATTTATGAAATTTGTTCGATGAAAGCTCGCATCATGATACTGCCCTCTTTTGTCCCAATGGATTCTGGATGAAATTGCAGCCCAAAGAGTGGGTACTCCTTATGTTGAATTGCCATAATTTCACTATCATCACTAGACTTTGCTAAAATATTAAAATCCTCATGTAACGTGCTTTGCTCAATGACGAGAGAATGATAACGCATTACTTCGATTTTACCATCTAACTGAGCAAATAAGCCTGTTTTTTCATATTGAATAGGCGATAATTTTCCATGCATTATATTTTTAGCTTGAACAATGTTTCCTCCAAATGCTTGCCCTATCGATTGGTGTCCAAGACAAATGCCCAAAATCGGAAATTTCGTATAAAGCTCTTTGATCACATCTACTGTTATTCCTGCATCAATTGGCCTACCTGGGCCGGGTGATAAAATAATGGCTTCAGGTTGTATTTTCTGAATGTCTTCAATTGTTATTTCATCATTCCGTACTACTTTTACATTTTTCCCAAGCATTCGTATTTGCTGAAATAAATTATAGGTGAATGAATCATAGTTATCGATCAGTAAAATCATTTTTTCACCTCCAATAACGCTCGAGCTTTATTTAACGTTTCTTCGTATTCAGACAAGGGCACTGAATCGTAAACAATACCAGCACCTGCCTGTACATGGGCACGATGATCCTTTATGATCATTGTTCGAATGGCTAAAGCTAAATCCATATCACCTGTAGCAGAAATATAGCCTACCGCACCTGCATAGACACCACGCTTCACAGGCTCGAGCTCATTGATAAGTTGCATAGCACGAATTTTCGGCGCACCTGATACTGTACCAGCAGGTAAGCAAGCTCGAAGAACATCCAAAACATGTACATCATCATGTAATTCTCCGATAACCTCTGATACAATATGCATAACATGTTTATATCGCTCAATATGCATATATTTCATCAACTTTACTGAACCCACTTTGGCAATACGTCCAAGATCATTTCGCCCTAAATCCACCAGCATCCGATGTTCAGCGATTTCTTTTTCATCATTTAAGAGACCTTCCGCAATCACGTTATCCTGCTCCACAGTTTTACCCCTTGGCTTCGTACCAGCTATAGGATTGGTCGTTACCTTTCGATCTTTCACCTTAACGAGACTTTCAGGAGATGTTCCTAAAATGGTATACGTGCCGAAATCCATATAGAACATATATGGTGAAGGATTAGAAGTACGTAATTGACGATATAAAGCAAAAGGATTACCTGTATATGGTGAAGTGAAGCGTTGTGATAAAACAATCTGAAAAATATCACCTTTACGAATATGCTGTTTTGCACGTTCAACCAGTGCTACAAAATTTTCTTTGGCGATCATTGGTCTGAAATCTAGCTTTCCAAACGTCGTGTCGTCAAATGTTGTTCCAGCATATAGCTGCTCCTTCATCATAGAAATAGCCAATTCCATCGCTTCAAGAGAACGCCCTTCATCAAATAAATCAATTGCTGCTAGTGTAATCTCTTGCTTTAAATGATCAAAAACAATGAATGTATCATAGAAAAAAATATGGACATCCGGCATTTCTAAATCATCCTGTAAGTATTCGCCTATTTTTTCTGAATAAAATGCTGTTTCGTAACCAAAGAAACCAATTGCTCCTCCAAAAAAGGCAAACGGGTACTGCGCCTGATGAAAGGGCATAACTTGCTGTAATTTTTCTAATACATTGGTACTCGATTTTTCTGTTTCTCCACCTTTGGAAAATGAATAACCATTCTTATCTCCAATCAGTTCTGCAATTGGATTGACGGCAATAAATGAGTAACGTCCACTTTCTTCATGCTTGGCAGACGACTCGAAAAGCATTTTATGCTCCCCTTCAAGTGATTGATAAACGGAAATTGGCGTCATCATATCACCCTGTAATACCTTCATGGCAAACTTTCTAAGCTCAACTGTCATACTCTTTCTCTCCTCTTCTTTGCTCTGCTCTTCTACACCAAAAATAATCAATTAGGCTTCGGCGTAATGGACGCTTTCGCTTCTAAAAACATTGCGTCCGGAATTTGAAACTGTGTAAAACACTATTGATTCCGCCAAACCATATAAAAAGGCCTTCCCATCACAAAAGGACGGAAAAGCCGTGGTGCCACCTTCATTGGTCTTTATTAATTATGCACCAGCATAATTACATTCAGCTGACGTTTGAATACCTGCTGAAGGAGTTAAAAGACCCACTCTATACCCTGTAACGTAGGCAGACGCTAATCCATACTTTATTCAGGATTAGAGCTCCGAAGTCCATTCACTATTTATTTGTACTAGTTTCCACCAAGCACTAGCTCTCTATAACAAATAATAATAGTTACTACTCTTCATCAAAGCTGATAACATGTATTCATTGTAAAGCAAATAAACTAACAATTCAATTTATTTTTTATTACGAAACCATTCATCTTCAGCTGGATTTGCTAGTATAATAGTTAGTTCTTGAAAGATTTGACGTATAGCAAATAAAATATCTTGTCGCACATTTAGCATCTCCGCCGTATCATTTGTTGTTACATAGAAACGCACAAGGACACGATACGAGGTTGGATAAAACTCATCTATAAATACATGAATCATTTCTTTTTCTGTTTGAGCATGCAAATAAATTTCCTTTTGAATGGTACTTAAAGCACTTCGTAGTTTTTCCTCTTCATTTTCAGCAGCTACGAATAAAAATTGCTCACATTTTCGTTTTTCTCGTCTCGATAAATTATAGATTGGTCGATTTACCAAATAGGAGTTAGGTACATATACTAGACCTTTATCCCCCGTTTGAATTAAAGTACTTCGAAGATTAATATCTTCGATAGTTCCTTCAATTTTTTGGTCCTCCGTTGCTATCCAATCGCCAATTTGAAAGGGGTTATCTAATGCGACTGACATCCCACCAAAAACATGTGCTAGTGTATCTCGAATACCAAAAGCAATCGCGACACCAGTTAGGCCAATCCCGGTTAAAAAGCCATTTAAATTAAAATCCCAAAAAGAAGCAATCGTAAACATTGCCAATATCATAATGAGCACTTTTCCTATACGAAGGAAAAAAGGTAATAGAACATTTGGTTCTTCATCGTTATTCAACGGCAGTGGCTGCTTTGTATAATAATTTAAAACATCGTATACGCCTTTGAACGCAAAAAAGACCATAATAGACCATACAAAATTTTTAGTTGCTACATGTGTAAATAAAAAGATTTCTAATAAAATTGATAAGCTGAGTACAATTATTGCAGACATAAATGCATAGCGAATCGCTTTATTAAATTGTGCGAGTACTGTTGCCTGAAAGTAACGCTGACGATTTCTCAAAAATGTAACAGTACGATTAATAATTTTCTTTATAACAAACTGCTGAAAAAGCCAACCAATTACACATAGTGCAACGGCAATAATAATTTCCATCCACGTTGGGGTTGAAATATTAGGTAATAACCATTTCAATGAATTCAAATTTCATTCTCCTCTAACTACTATGTATATTCACAGAAAAGGAGCCGATCAGCAATGACGATCAGCTCCGTTTTTATTGAATTGCATCATCCGCAAAAAAAGCCTTATTAGCAAACCAAAATTGCTGCTCATTAAAATTATGTTCATGCATAACGATGACCGAAAATTCAGCATGGTACTTACGCTTCATTTCCTCAAGTACAGCCTTTGCTTGCTTTCCAACAAGATGCTGCCCATCAATAGGAGTGCCTTCTGTAAAAATAATAACATCTGCTTCTGTACAATGTTGATTTTCTTGGAGCAAGCCCTTTACAAAATGGAGCACAGGCAGAATTTCTGCTTCTCCATTTGCCCTATAATTTATAAAATCCTTAAAATCGGATAAATTTAAATGCCCGCCTTCAAATCGAAAATGTACATGAACATGACAGTCATATGGAACGATATATAAATCTCGACGTTCACGATGCGCACTCATAAAGAACGGTAAAATTATGCTCTTACAAAGGTCAGAATATGCCGCCATACCCGTTGTTTGCTCAAGGCAGATAATAATTGGACCTGTTTCTTTTTTGTATTCCTCAAACGGAACATATAGGATATTTCCTTTTTTTATTCTTTGACGATTAAGCTTTCGACGCCTAACTATGTGCCACTTTCGCTCATCATACAAGCGCTGCTCTTTTCCATTGGCCAATCGTTCGGCATGCTCAACAACTGGTATATTTCCATAAATTTCATGCATGATATCTGCCAATTCAAGTGCAAATGCTGCCATACTTCGCAATGTTTCACTCTTGTAAAAAAAATCTATAAAAAAATGTTGTTCGATGTTACTTAATTCCTCAAGATGTAAGTTTTCATATAGAAAACGAAAAAAGTCACATTGTTCTGACGTGAATGCCAGATCAAATTTCTCTAAGAGTGATTCTACAGCGTCTTTCACAAGCAGCACCTCTTCACCACAATTTTTCGGATAATGTCTATAGTATAACCAAAATAATTTTTTGACAATACAATAACGCTTGCAGTATTTTGACGCTATTTTTAATAAAACGTTGCTGTTACTTAGTATTATTAAAATACGGCTGTTCAGCAAGGCGAGGGGTTGATTTCCGTTCCGATTGAGCGCTTTATCGCTGACGCTTCGCTTTCGCACATTTTCAACACTATGAAAAAAAAGAGCCTATAATTGGCTCTTATCAGACCGCAATACAAACGTTCCTCCTAATGAATAAAGTTTTATGTTTACTCATACTGTCGATAGGAACTATTGATTCACGGAGAGTGGCGACTCTAGCGGGATGGGCTTAAGCAGAAAGCCCCGCAGGAACGAAGTGACGAGGAGGTTGAGTCCAAGCAGTGGAAAGCGCCAACTAGGAGGGAAAATCAACCTTTGTTTTTTGATCCACTTTATGTCGACAAATTAAAAAGAGCCTATAATTGGCTCTTCTGTTACTAATTATTTAATTCATAATGTTTACCTTTGACTAAATAAAATAAGTGTTCAGCAATATTTGTTGCATGGTCAGCTGAGCGCTCTAAATATCGGCAAACAAAGGTTAAATGTGTGATTTGAGAAATATGTGCTGGATTTTCAGCTCCTGCGCGCATCAATAGCGTGATTGTCGCTCCATATAAATCATCGACGTAATCATCTAGTTCAGCAATTTCCTTGGCATGAACAGTATCTTCCTCTGTAAAAGCTTTGATAATACTTTCTAGCATTTCAACAGTCTTATTACACATCGTTTGCAAATTTGATGTAGGGAAGACAAGTGGCTCTTTGCCGATACGAATCGTCTCTTTTGCAATATTCACTGCATAGTCCCCTACTCTTTCCATATCAGATGCTGCTTTGACTAGCACCATAAGACGACGTAAATCAGTAGCTACAGGCTGCTGCTTAGCAATCATTAAAATAATATGGTCATTAATTTCCTCTTCAAGACGATTGATGATGATATCGTCCTCAAGAATCTTCAAGGATGCCTCTAAATCTTGATTTAATAATGCTTCAAATGCTATTTTAAGAGCATTGATACTACTATTGGCTATCTCGATAAATTGTTCTTGGACTTCTTTTAATTCCTGTTCGAAACGTTCACGCACTACCATCTAGTCTCCTCCTTAACCGAAACGACCTGAAATATAATCTTCAGTACGTTGATCTGCTGGTGTTTGGAAGATAACGTCTGTTTTATCGTACTCAACGACCTCTCCATGTAGGAAAAATGCTGTTCGATCAGAAATTCGTGCCGCTTGCTGCATATTATGTGTCACGATAATAATTGAATAATCTTTTTTCAGCTCTTGAACAAGTTCCTCAACTTTTAATGTAGAAATCGGATCAAGTGCAGATGTTGGCTCATCCATTAAAATAACATCTGGTTCGATCGCTAAACAACGCGCCATACAAATTCGTTGTTGTTGACCACCTGATAAACCATATGCATTTTGATTTAAGCGATCTTTTACTTCATCCCAGATTGCCGCACCACGCAATGATTTTTCAACGATTTCATCAAGAATTTTTTTATTTTTTATGCCATGGATACGTGGGCCATATGCAATATTATCGTAAATTGACTTTGGGAATGGGTTTGGCTTTTGGAATACCATACCAACACGAGTGCGTAATTCCTCAACAGTATAGCTTTTATCTAAAATATTGCGCTCACGATATACTATTTCACCTGATGTTCGAACACTCGGTACAAGCTCTACCATTCTATTTAGCGTTTTTAAATAGGTAGATTTACCACAGCCAGAAGGGCCAATTATAGCTGTTACTTCATTTTCGTAGATGCTTAAATTGATGTCTTTTAAACCATGATGATCTCCGTACCATAAATTTAAATTACGTGTATCATATACTACTGTTTTAGCAGCATCGGTCGATGGCTTTATCGCCGTATGAATCGATTTAACAATTGAATTTTCCTCTTTTATTTCCAGTACCATAAGGTCACCTCATTAATAACGTTTTTGGAATTTATTTCGAATAAAGATGGCAATAGAGTTCATCAGTAAAAGCACTGTCATAAGAACTAAAATACCCGCTGCCGCTACATATTGAAATGCCTCTTGCGGACGTTTTGCCCAATCGTAAATTTGCATTGGTAAAGCTGTGAATTGGCTTAACAGACCATTAGGTAAAAATTGTAAAATTACTGGAATTCCAATAACAACCAGTGGTGCTGTTTCACCAATCGCGCGAGACATTGCTAATATACTTCCTGTTAAAATTCCAGGAATAGCTGCTGGTAGCACAACATGCAATATCGTTTGCCATTTGGTCGCGCCCATACCGTAAGAAGCTTCGCGCTGTTCATTCGGCACTGCACGAATAGCCTCCTGCGCCGCAACAATAATCACTGGTAAAATTAATAAACTCATTGTTAAACCGGCAGCTAAAACACTTTTCCCTAGTCCCAACATTCGAACAAAAATTGTTAACCCAAGTAAACCAAAAACAATGGACGGTACACCTGCTAGATTGGAAATATTCATACGAATAAAGTCGTTTAGTCTATTTTTCTTTGCATATTCCTCTAAATAGATCGCAGTTCCTACACCTATAATAATCGACACTGGCGCAACAACTGCCATCAGCCAAAGTGAACCAATTAAAGCAGCCTTAATGCCCGCTTTGTCTGCAAAACGCGAAGCAAAATTTGTTAAGAAATCGATTGATAAATAGTCGACACCTTGTGTTACTATACGATAAAGCAAAATAGCTAGTGTCACTAATGCAAAGGTCGTTGCTAAGAAGAAAAAGAACTTCCAAACTTTATTGAATATAATACGCTTTGTCATTCGTTTCATGACGACCGTGTCATCAATATAGCGCATGCTAGTAAACCTCCCTAAAGCGTTTCGAAATATATTGAGCAAGTAAATTCATCACTAAAGTAAAGATAAATAATGTGAATCCTACTGAGTAAATCGAATAATAAATTGTCGTACCATAGCCAGCATCACCTGTTGCAACTTGTACTATATACGCAGTCATCGTTTGAATCGAGTCTGTCACATCTAGATCGAATTTAGGTGTAGATCCACCAGCAAGTGATACGATCATCGTTTCACCAATTGCCCGGGAAATAGCGAGGACAACTGAAGCAATAATGCCTGATAATGCAGCTGGTAATACTACTTTTATAGCTACTTCAAACTTTGTTGCTCCGAGAGCTAGCGCTCCTTCACGCATACTGTTCGGGACAGATGACATCGCATCCTCAGAAAGTGACGTAATCATTGGTAAAATCATAATGCCTACAACAATCCCCGGACTAAGTGCATTAAAAAGTTTCAGCCCTGGAATGATTTGCTGTAACATCGGCGTTACAAATGTTAATGCAAAAAAGCCATAAACAATCGTTGGTACACCTGCTAACACTTCTAAAATAGGTTTAACCGTACGTCTTACTTTTTCGCTTGCATATTCACTTAAATAGATTGCAGAAGCAATGCCAAATGGTACTGCTACGACAACTGCAATAAGTGTGACTTTCAATGTTCCAGCGATTAAAGGTAAAACTCCAAATAATGGTTCCTTTCCTGAAAACGGTAGCCACTGTGTACCAAATAGGAAATCCGTAATCGAAACACGTTTAAAGAATTCAAACGTTTCAAAAATAAGGGTGAAAACAATGCCAAATGTCGTCAATATAGAGATAAGTGCCGCAGAAAATAATAGGGTTGGCATAGCTTTTTCCACTATTTTCTTTAATTTTTTATTGCGCGAATTTGCAATTAATTGCTGCACAGATGATGTCTTGTTTTCTTTTTGAGAAACCATTGGGTGCTCCTTTCAAATAAGAGAGGGAAAGAGCATACATCTCTTTCCCTCTATGCATGTCTACTTATTTTAAGCCTTCTAAAGTTTTTAAAGCTTCACTATATTTATCTTCTGGTAGACTGACATAACCTACTGCTTCTGCCATATCTCCTGCGTGTTCAAGTGTATATTTGATAAAGTCATATGCCGCTTCGCTTTCTTTCATAGCACTATTTTTCACATATACAAATAGTGGTCGTGAAAGCGGTGCGTAATCACCAGATTCAATTGTTTTATTTGTTGGCTCGACGCCATTTACTTTTACAAGCCCTAATTTATCTTTATTTTCTAGGTAATAAGCGTAGCCAAAGAAGCCGATTGCGTTTTTGTCACCTGCTACACCTTGAACTAGCATGTTATCATCCTCTGATAATGTTGCTGATTTTGCTAGATCAGCACCGTCTAAAATCGTTTCATCAAAGTAATCGTACGTTCCTGAATCAGTGCCTGGTGAATAATACACGATCTTTTCATCTGGCCAAGATGGATCTATATCAGACCATTTTTTAGCTTTACCATCTTCAATCCAGATTTTCTTTAATTGCTCAACAGTTAAATCCTTCGCCCAATCATTTTCAGGATTCACGACAATAGATATGCCATCATATGCTAAAGGAAGCTCTGTAAAAGCAATTCCTGCTTTCTCTAGTTTTGCTTTCTCTTCATCTTTTACATGACGAGATGCATTTGAAAAGTCTGTCTCACCTGCGATGAATTTTTCAAAGCCACCACCAGTACCAGAAACACCTACCGATACTTTGACATTCGGTTGAGTCCCTGCATATTCTTCAACAACTGCTTCAATAATTGGTGCAACTGTTGATGAACCATCCCCAGCCACAGCCCCCTGCAGTTTTTTGTCTGCAGCGTCTTGTCCTGAGCTCGCTGGTGCATTTGTTTCTGCATTTTTTCCATTTTGTGCAGAGTCACTACCACACGCCCCAAGCATTAATGCTGAACCCATTACCGCTGTCATCGTTAAGTACTTCCACTTTTTCATCTCATTTGCCTCCGTCACTAACATTTTTATAGTTATTTGTCTTACAATCTTTACTATAATGACTAAATGTTGAAGTCGTATAAACAGTTCGTAAAAGAGACGTAAAGGAATGTAATGCTTTGTAAACAATTGTAAAGATGAATTTACAATTGTAGCTGTTGCCAGGTTAACAATACGTTCAGATTTTGAATTGTGCCTAGGCTGTACGAGGTCCGACACGTTGTCGGCCATTTCGATAATGCCACACGCCATGGCGTTTTTTACCGATGCAGGTCAGATAGCCGTTTTGCTTTAATCATCAGATAAACTTGCTTCCTTTTGGAAAGATGCTATAATAAGCAATTGTGTCAGGAAATAATCTAAGAGGAGTTTGACTTTGTGATTAAACATACAAAAGTACAAAATACCGATTACTTTAAAACGTATTTAACACTTATTATGGAACATCGTGAATATACTCTACAGGAAGCCGTTGATTTTATGGTAGAGACTTATTTCTGTAATAATATAGAGCTTTATGGATTAAAGCCGAAACAACAATTTGAATTAGCTATTCAACAATTATCTGTACAATAGGCTTTTTATATAAAAATTAATAAAACACGATATGAAATGGTGATTTTTCATACCGTGTTTTTTCGCGGGTAGTCAATTATACTCTAAAACTGTAAAAAACCGCTAGGCATATAAATGCACTAGCGGTTTCTTTTATTTTTGCTCATCTTCACCAATTTTGTCTTTTGAAATAGCTGGTAAAATTGGTTGTTTTACATTACTTTCAGTCACTTTCTCAGTGTTATATTTTGCTTTTAACTCAAAATATTTATCGACAGCTTTTCTAGCAATCTCACTATTAGCAGAAAAAGGTTGACCTGGGTTTGTTGATGCCCATGGAATAACAACAGCATAGGCAATTTCAGGATTTTCATAAGGGGCAAAGCCAACATGTGTATAAGTAAGTGAATACTTACCCCAATACTGTCGTAAATCCCCGTAATACATTACTTCAGCTGTTCCCGTTTTCCCTGCCGCTGTATAAGGTGCATTTGCAAATTGTCTTTTAGCTGTACCATATGCACCTGTATAAACACGACGAAGCCCTTGTTTCACATAGTTAATTTCAGATTGTGAATTATCAATTTGATTTAAAATAGTTGGTCCTATTTCAGTTACTAATTGACCTAGTGATTGCCCATCTTTTGATGGTTCACGCACTTCTTTGACAACATGTGGCTGAATGCGATAGCCACCATTTGCTACTGTCGAAATATACTGTGCTAATTGTAATGGTGTATACGTATCATACTGTCCAATCGCTAAGTCGAGTGCTTTACCCCCATAGGCTGGACCAGTTGGACCTTGTACCCCACTAACTTCATTTGGTAAATCAATCCCTGTATTTACACCCAACCCGAATTGTGCATAAGAATTACGCATTTTTGGGAATGTATCGTCATTTAAACGAAGTGGCATCCCATAGCTATATGGTGTTCCATTAATAAGCAAAGCTGTTTTAAACATATAAACGTTTGAAGATTGCTCCAATGCTCTTAAACCATTCATTGAAATATAGCCACTACGGTTAAAAATTGATTTTTTCGCATCAGTACCCTTTAACCAGATTGGTTCATCTCCTAATACAGTGCTTGGTGTAATAGCTCCTAGCTTGTAACCCGTTAGTAATGTTGCTGCCTTAACTGCAGAACCTGCCTCATAAGCTGTTGTAAATGTACCATATGAATAATCGACGACTTCATTTTTCCCTGTTTCAGGATTTTTCTCAATTTTCTTACCAACCATTGATAATATATCGCCTGTATTTGGGTCCATCATTACTAAAAAGGCACGGTCAAGTAAAGATGAAGCCCCTCCTGATTTTAATTTTAGCAACTCTTGCTCAACAATTTTTTCAGTTGCAGCTGTTAACTCACTATCTAGTGTTAAGACTAAATCTTTACCAGGCTCGCCTTCATAGGTCGTAACCGTATCGACTACCTGCCCTTTTTTATTCGTAATATTTTTAACGACTGATTTTTGCCCTTGCAGTAAATCTTCATATTGCGCTTCAATATAA
>NZ_JAQZSD010000083.1:0-15016 GCF_028674935.1 Lysinibacillus sp. CNPSo 3705
GAATCAAACACTGCTAGTGATAACATATAATTCTCTTCAAATATCATCGATTTTATGGAAATGTTGTGAAAATCATTGTTAAATCCAGGATAATTTACGACTTGAATTGATTCATAATTATTATCTCGTTCAATTGAAATGTTATTAAAGCCTACATTTAAACCTTGACCTGTTGCTTTTGTAAGGGATTCCTTAAGAGTCCAATAAAAATAGAAGTTTTTTAATTTTTCATTCGTACCCAGAACATTATGTTTTTTAAGTTCTTCATAAGATAAGATACTTTGAATTACTTCTTCGCAGGGAAAATCATTATTAATCCATTCAATATCCACCCCTATTTCGAAGTTTTTATAAATACCAATCACTACTATATTCTTTGAGTATGATAATGAAAAGTTAATTTCTCTAGAGTTAATTAATATTGGCTTACCATGATTCCTATCACATTCATTACATTTCCTTGAAATAATTAGTTTTTCTAATAAAATTCCTGTATAGAGAGATAATAATATTCTTAACATAGAGGCCGATTTTAAAAATCTATTTTTATCCTTAATATATTTATAATTCAAATATCTCGTTTTTTCTTCTTTACTTAGTATATTAACTAAATCTGGTGTTACTTCATTTGAATCGAAACGCCAAATATGACACTCACCTGACTTTATTTCCAATATTCCTTCCTCCTCTTAAAGGTAATTTAAGAAGAATCCTGATACTAATCAGGATTCTTCTTTGAAAATTAGTTTAAAAGTTTGGCAAAATTAATGATTGAAGGATTACTTAATACATCTTTAATAGTAAGATTAGTATTAAAACGTTTGTTAATTTTAAGGGTAAGCTGAATAGCCAATAAAGAATTTCCACCTACATCATAAAAATTCTCTTCGATCCCCGTGTTATCTATATCTAAGACCTCTTCCCAAATTTTTTGTAGTATCTCTTCATTCTCTGTTGAAGGAGGTGTAGAGGATGGATGCATATGTGACTTAATATCCTTTAAAGAAGGTAAAGATAATTTATCTATTTTTCCATTAGGAGTTACAGGTATCATCTCTAATTCCTCAATAAACGCCGGAATCATATACCAAGGTAAATACTCACCTAAAAATTGTTTTATATCTTTATGATCATTTTTACTCAGTTGTTTCTCGGCTTTTACATAACCTACAATTACTTTATTGTCTTTTGATTCCTTATGAACTAGTACTACTGCCTTATTAATTAGAGGATGTCTTTTAAGTGCTAACTCTATTTCACCTATCTCAATTCTAAAACCTCTAACTTTAATTTGGCTATCTGTTCTTCCTAATAATTCTACATTCCCATCTTCTAAAAATCTTGCCATGTCCCCAGTTTTATACATATATGATACGTTATTTTTGTCAAATGGATTTATAAAGAAATTTCTTTTATTCATTTCTTCGTTATTAACATACCCTTTTGATACCCCTGCTCCTCCTATATACAATTCACCTGGAACATTGATTGGTAACAACTCTTGTTTTTCATCTAGAATTAATAATTGTTGGTTCATAAAAGGTCTTCCTATTGGAACAAGTTTCTCTTCATCACTAAATAGCTCATTTCTTTCATAATATGAACTATCAATTGTTGCTTCAGTCAAACCGAAAGAATTTATTAATCTTGTATTTGTACCCATAAACTTTAGAAAATAATTATATTCACTTGTATACCAACTATCTGATCCGCAAATTACTAATTTCATAAAATCTAATGATTTATTTTCATTATCTAAATAACTAATTAATGTACGTAGAACAACTGGAACAAATTCAGCAATATCCACCTTTTCTTCAATCATTAAATGATAAAGTCTATAAGAATCTAATAATTGAACCATTTCACATAAAACTAATTTTTTACCTGAACAAAGAGCTCTCACCCAATCTCCGGTAAATACATCAAATGATAAATTAGCCATTTGTAAATGTGCGTTTGTTTCAGATAATTTATAAGCAACTTCCCAAGAATTAAACATATTTACCAAATTCCCATGCGTAACTTTAACACCTTTTGGTTTACCAGTAGAGCCAGAAGTATAGTTTACATAACATACATCACTAGCTTCTATATATGGGAAAGGCATAACTTTATTAGATGTATTTTCTTTAGTTAATTCATCTACAGTAAGTATTTTACACTGATAGATTTTCAGTTTATCAATAACTTCATCATTAGCTATTACTAATTCAATATGTGAATCATTGATCATATGGGAAATTCTTTGTTTCGGATAATTTGGATCTATAGGGACATAAGCGGCCCCAGCCTTTAATATTCCTAGGAGACCTATGATTAAATCGATAGATTTGTTCATCGATAGACCAATAAGGTCATTTTTTTTAACACCTTTACTTATTAAAGAATAAGCTAGTATGTTTGCCTTCTCGTCTAAATCTTGGTAATTAATACTTTGGTCTCCTGCCCTTACAGCAATGCTATTCGCATTTTGTTTAGCTGCTTCTTCAAATACTGAAATAATATTACATTCATTTTCCGGCAATTTTATTTCATGATTGAATTCATTAATGATCTTATATTTTTCCTCTTCACTAAGTATTTTTATGTCACCAAGAGATGAATTAGCATCATTAGATAACTCTAAGGCAGCATTTTTCAAATGCTCTAAAACTCTACGAACGGAAGATTCTGTATATACACTCTCCACGTAACTGACTTCGAATTCTATTTGTTTACCAGGCTTAACAGTTACGCTCATAGGATAATTGGTATGTTCAAGAGAATATTTATTTTTCATCAATAAGTCATTTTTCTGTTCTATATCTTCATTAATTGAAGGATAGTTTTCAAAAACAAATATTTGATTAAATAAAGGTGAACTCTTTTCCATGTTACTCCATTCTTTTATATCAGTAAGGGAAGAATGTTCATATTCTCTTAATTCCCACTGTTTACTTTGAATAGATTTTAGCCAGAATCCTATTTCAGCTTCGTTCTCAACCTTTATTCTTAAAGGAAGGGTGTTAATAAATAGGCCAACTATATTTTCACTATTAATAATTTCTGTTGATCTACCAGATCCAGTCACTCCAAAAATAATATCATCGTTCTTGCTGTATTTACTTAAGACAAATGCCCAAGAACCTAAACATAAAGTATTTAAAGATACTTTTCTCAACTTAGCTGAATTGTATAGCTTTTGAGTATCCTCTTGGGAAAGTACCAATGATATTGAGTTATTAGTAGAAACATTTCCTTCCTTATTTGTTTTTTCTATATTCAATAAAGTCGGTTCCTTAATTCCTTCTAATTCTTTAGACCAAAAATCTTTACTTTTACTTTGATTTTCTTTTTCTTGTCTCCATAACAAGTAATTACTATAAGACGGGTTTTTCGACTTATCATAATCATGTTCCATTGTAAGATTCTTATAAATATCCATCAATTCATTTATTATTAAAGTATAAGTCCATCCGTCCATTATAGCGTGGTGATATCCCCAAATCATTTTAGTTAGATATTCATTATATTTAACTAACTTAATTTTCATTAGCGGTGCACGTAGAAAATCGATACTCTCTTCTCTATCAATTGTTATTAAATTATTGTAAAACTCATCATTTTCTTGTATTGAATACTTTGTTCGATCAAAATGTTCAATATGAAAAGGAATGTTTTTATTAACTAACAACAAGGGCTTTTTAATATTTTCAAAAATAAAATGACTTCTTAAAATATCATTTTTATTTATAACAACGTTCCAAGCTTCACCAAATAATGACACATCCAGTTTCCCATGTAATTCACTACAAGATTGAACATAATACATAGATTTTTTCTCATCATAAAGAGTATGATATAACATACCTTCTTGCATAGGACTTGGATTCCAAATATCTTCAATCTTTCCTGTATAATTTTTTTCTATAAATTCTAGCTCTGCTTGATTTAAAGTAGCTAACGGGAAGTCAGATGGTGTACTTTCTGGAACCAACTTATTTTCACAGTGACTAATTAGTTTTTCAAGTATATTTATATAATGTGAAGCAATCTTTTCAATAGTTTCGTGACTATGCTTGTTTTCACTGTAAGTCCAATTCATTATTAACTGATTATCTTGAACACTACAATTTATTTCAATTAAATGTTCACGGAAACCTAAATTGGTTCTATCCGAATTAACATGATATTTAGAAGGAGTAATAGGGTTTTCATTCGTTCCATTTGAAAATCTCCCCATATAATTAAAACTAACTTCTGCTTTCTGTTGATTATTTAATGCATTTTGAATTTTTTCATCTTCCAACAAATACCGAGCTAAGCCATAACTCCAACCTTTTTGTGGGATCCTTCTGAGTTGTTCTTTTACGCTTTTAACAGCAGCTCCCAAATCGTCGTTATTAAAGTATTCTGTTGATATTTCTAATGGGAAAATACTTGTAAACCAACCTATAGTCCTTGATATGTCAGTATTTGCTGATTGATTTTCCCTTCCATGCCCTTCTAGATTTATTAATACATTATTGTTTTTAGTCCAATTTCTCAAAACAATAGACAGAACTGTTATTAAAATATCATTAATTTGTGTGTTATACGTTTTATGAACTTCATTCAATAATAATTTTGTGGAGTCAGCACTCATTGTTTTTGAAATCATGTTCGCTGATTCTCTAGTATTACTTTTATTATAGTCAGTTGGTATATATCCGGATTTTCCGGTTAATCCCTCAAGCCAATAATTTGCTTCTTTTCTTAACTGTACTGACTGAGCATATTCTTTTAAGTCCTCTGCCCATTTTTTAAAAGTAGACGTTTTTAATAGGGTTGGTGTCATTCCTGCTTTTGAATTGTTATATTCGCTGATTAAATCTTCTTCGAATACTCTCCAAGATATCCCATCCATTATTAAATGATGTGCAGTTACAAAAAGTAAGTCTTGTTCTCTAGCGTTTCTTTTAAAATACAGACATTTAATCAGAGGGCCATTGTATATGTTAATGTCTTCTTGTAATTCGAATGTCTTTTTAGCAAAAATAGTTTCCTGTTGATCTTTATTTAAATTACCAATATCTAGAGTGTGCAATGTAAAAGTTTCTTTGGTTTCTTTATAATATTGTTTATGTCCTACATCCGTTTCTTTAAATCTAATTCTAAAAGCATCGTGATTATTTATTACTCTCTGTAATGCAATTTCTAAATGTTTTTCATCTACATTTACTTCATATAGTTGGGACATATTAAAATGATTTTTATTAGGTAAATCTTGATTGAAAAACCATTTTTGAATAGGTGTTAAATTTATTTCTCCCTCTGCTAAATCGCTCTGAACTATTTTTTCCCCAATATAATGTTGAGATATGTTTGCTAACTTTCTAATAGTCCTATTTTCTAAGAGGTGTTTAGGAGAAAGCTTATATCCACCTTTATTTATTTTCGAAATAATTTGAATAGCAAGAATAGAGTCTCCTCCAAGTTCAAAGAAATCATTATCTAAACCTACAGCCTCTTTCTTTATCCCTAAATATTCACTCCAAATTTCAGCAAACCATAATTGTTTATCGGTATAATTATTAAGATTAAAATTTTCCATCTTGGATTCTATAGACGGCTCAGGTAATGCTTCTATATCAATTTTCCCATTAATTTTTAAAGGGAATTTATTAATATTAATAATATAAGAAGGAATCATGTAATTAGGAACGGATTCAACTAAATATTCTCTAATAGTTTGCGCTGAAAGATCACTAACAACGTAAGCAATTAGTTGCTTGCCTAAGTTAACAGTCTGTTTAATAGTAACGACAACTTCTTTAATATTTTTATGTCTTGATAATACATGTTCTATTTCTCCTAGCTCTACTCTAAAGCCACGGATTTTTACCTGATTATCTATTCTACCTAAAAACTCTATATTGCCATCTTCTAATCTTTGAACTCTGTCTCCCGTCTTATATAGTATTGGATCTTCAGCATTTCCATATGGATTTTGGATGAATTTTTCTTGGTTTAGTTCTTCTCTTTTTAAATAGCCATACGAAACCCCATCTCCACCCAAATAAAGTTCTCCTGGCACCCTATCTGGTAACAAATTTAAATCCTTATCCAACACATATAAAGTGGTATTAGAAATTGCTTTCCCAATTGGAAGCGGGGAATTCCAATCTTCATTTTTACTAACTTCATAAAATGTTGAGAATGTTGTATTCTCTGTCGGTCCATAAACATTCATCAAAATTGTATCCGGAGCTATGGCTTTAAATTTTTTTGTAACCGCTAAAGATATGGCATCTCCACCTGTTAAAAGCTTTTTTAAGCCTTTCATATTATTGATATGAGCATCGTTAAGTTGTTGAAATAGACCTGCAGTTAGAAAAATCGTTGAAATTTTTTGATTTTTAATAAATAAAGACAAATCATCTAAAGTTGGTAACTCTGGTGGGAAAATGACTAACTTACATCCATTCAATAAACTGCTAAATATTTCAAATGTAGATGCGTCAAATGATAATGTTGAAAATAAAAGAAAAACTTCCTCTTGGGAAAAATCATGATAATTAGTATTTTTCACAAGTCTGAGAATTGATTTATGCGTTATTTCTACTCCTTTAGGGATACCCGTTGAGCCAGATGTATACATGACATAGGCTATATCTTCACCATCTACACTTATGTTAGGACGCTGAGAAGTTTGAGAGGCTATTTCTCTAGCATTAAAATCCATATCAATTATCAATATTTCATCTGAGTTATAAGTTATGCTATTTGAATCTGATAGGACTAAATTTACATCAGAATCTTCTAACATAGATTTAATTCGTTGTTCTGGATAATCAGGATCAATAGGTACATAACAACATCCCACTTTTAAGATAGCCAATATAGCTTCTATAGAATTACAAGATCTTTTTAAGAGCATTCCGATTTTTTGGCCGCGATTTGCTCCATTTGCTATTAAATAATTAGCTAATTTATTGCTTCGTTCTTCCAACTCTATATAAGTTAAAGTTCTTTCTTGAGAATGCAGGGCTGTCCTAGTACCATACATGCTTACTATGTCTGAAAATACGTCTTGAACCGATTTCCTTCTTGGGAATTCGGTTAAATTATGCTGTTTATCTTGAATGGCATTAATATCATTTTGGTTTAAAATTGAGAATGATTTTAGTAATTGTGTTGAATCTTTTAAAATCTCCTGAATAAGTCTAACGTAGTTATCAATAAAAGTTTTAATTTTACTTTCTTTAAATAAGTCAGAGTTATACTCTATCTTTCCTATCAAGTAGCCTTTTTTCTCACTCATATTTAATGTAATATCATATTTAGCAGTATCTGTATGAATGTCTAAAATATCATATTTTAAGTCTCTTAACTCGCCGATATTAATAGGGTCATTCTGTAATACTAGCATTGATTGGAAAATTGGTGGATAGGCATCATTTCTATCAGGTTTTACAATTTCTACAACTTTCTCAAAAGGTATTTCTTGATTTTCTAATGCCTCTAGACTTGTATCTTTAACTAATTTTAAAATATCTTCAAAGCACATATTTCCATGAATTTTTGATCTTAGAGCAATTGTGTTACCGAAATAGCCTATTATCTCCTCGAACTCAGTTTTTTCTCGATTAGCTACTGGAATTCCTATTATGATATCTTCTTGATTTGTATATTTATAAAGAATGCTTTTATAAGCACCAAGTAAAAACATAAACAGAGTAATATTATAGTTATAACAATAGTTTTTAATTTTTTGAAAAGTATCCTTTTCTATTACAAATTCAATTTGTTTACCATTATAAGTCTGTTTTAACTGTCTTGGATAATCTGTTGGTAATTGTAAAATTGGTAGATCTCCACTTAACTTTTCTCTCCAAAATTCAATTTTTCCTTTATAACTACTCTCTTGCAAAGCCTTACGCTGCCATCTTGAAAAATCAGTATATTTACAATTCAACTGATCCAATGAAGCATCAATATTAATTATTTTCTTATTATAAATTTCTATAAAATCTCTTAATAAAATACCTGTCGACCATCCATCCGATATTGCATGATGCATTATAAAAACCAAAACAAAATGATTGTTATTGAATTTAAATAGTTTTGTTTTAAATAAAGGACCTTCATGAAGATTAAACGGTACATTTACCTCTTTTTTAATAACATTTAGATAATCATCAGAATCTATACTTAGATTGCTGTAATCATATTCTTCTATTCCACTTATTTTTTTAACACTAGGTGTAATCACTTGATGTGGTTTACCATTAATATTAGGTAACGTTGTTCTTAATGAATCATGACGTTTTACTATTTCTGTTATAGAAGACTGTAAAACTTCTTTGTCTAATTTCCCTTCTATTTGAAGTGCTGTATTTATATTATATTGAGAGCTATTATCCAGCTCGTTCAATAACCATAAACGTGTCTGACCCAGAGAAGCTAGTTGGATATTATCTCTTTGTCCAGCCATAATATTTTTTAGGAGTCGTTTTTTCTCTATTTCTGATAAACTTTTTAATTTTGTCATAATAGGTTCAATCCTCTCTTAGTAGCATTTGTTCTAGCAAAAGTTCCATTTCTTCAATAGATAATTCTTCTATATCAAAATTCATATCCATTTCATAGTATTCATTGATATCTATATCAGAATTCAATTGATTTTCTGGCTGCTTTAATAAACTTTCAATGATTAAAATCATTTCACTAATGCGAGAATTATTAAAAATATCCTTCATTGTCGGCTTAACATTAAACTCATTTGAAATTCTACTAATTAGTTGAGTAATTAATAAAGAATGACCACCAAGTTCAAAGAAATCATCATTCAAACCAATATCATTTACTGATAGAATAGATTCCAATATATTACACAATTTATTTTCATTAAAAGTTACAGGAGGAATATAGTTTTGAGTATTAGAATCGATTTCTTTAGGCTCTGGTAACAAACTCTTATCAATTTTTCCATTTTTATTTAATGGTAATTTATCTAATTCAATAAATATTGACGGTATTAAAGAGGTTGACAAGTATTTTCTACAATAATCTTTTATTTCTGAAATTGATACATTTGAATTTTTCACAAAATACGCTACTAAATAATTTCTGGATTTTTTCTCTTTTTTAATTACGATTGCTTCATCTATTACAGGATGGCCTATGATTATATTTGTTATTTCTGCAAGTTCAACTCTAATTCCATTAATCTTTATTTGATCATCGATTCTTCCTAAAATTTCAATAGATCCGTCTTGGCTATATCTCCCTATATCTCCTGTATAATAAATATAATCGTCTTCATGACTAGAAAGAGGATTTAATTTAAAAGCTTCTTTATCAATGTATCCTTTAGTAAGAAAAGGTGTTCTAATTACGATTTCTCCAATTTCCCCAATACCACACATTAATTGTTTATTTTTCAATATTAATAATTGTGTGTTTTTTATAGGAAACCCGATAGGTTGAACAGCGTGTTTTGTCACAATAGGAACTTTATAAAAGCTTTTAGCTAAGGTAGTTTCTGAAGGACCATAAAAATTTATGATTTCCCCTGAATAGGAAAGGTTATTTCTTAGTGTATAAATTATCTGGTTAGTTAATGGTTCACCTGCAAAAAATATTAATCTTAAATCTTGTAAATCATAGATTTCATTCTTAGGTATCCAAGAATTAGCAAGCGAGGGGACCGAATGAATGATAGTAATTTTATTTTCTATAAGCCAGTTTATTAAGTATTCCCCACTCATATTATTAATATCATCAGGGATACATAATTCTCCGCCACATACTAAAGGTAATAAACTGTCTCTTAAAAAAACATCAAAAGAAACATTCGTTAACTGTGCGGCTCTATCCCCTCTTTTCACATTAAATTCTGTAACTTGCCAGTTTAAAAAGTGTGCTAAACTTTTGTGCTTTCCGATTATTCCCTTTGGTTTACCTGTGGTACCTGAGGTGAAATAGATATAGGCTGCATCCTCTGGATTTATATCTAAGTATTCTAGCTTTCCCTTATTTAGATTTTTGTTAGGTGAATTTCTTTGGATAATTTCATTTGCAGTAAATTCGTGATGGAAAGTTTCCCCGCTAATTTTACAACTGTCATTTGTATAAAAAATATTTTTAATACCAATCTGAGAGAAAATTTCTTCTCTTTTTTTGATTGGCAGTTTTTTATCAATAGGAACAAATACCATACCTGAACACATAATTGCTAGCATAGTACATATATATTCCATTGATCTTTCTCCAAAAACCGCAATAGCTGTACCTTTTTTTATTTTAGAGGCGGCAATTTCCGTTTGTATAAATGAAACGTTTTCGTATAATGTCCTATAGGTCCATTGTTTATCTCCTTGACTAATAGCTATAAAATCACTATTTTGTTTAAAAGTTTCATATAATAATTGGGGTAATAGTTTTTGACAAGGTTCCTGTAGTTTCACTGTAGGATCAGGTAATACATTGTTATCTTCTTCACTTACTAAGTGATATTCATATATTTTCATAGTTGGATTTTTTAAAAAATCTTTTATTAAATTTTCAAGTTGCTGTAACAAAATTCCGATCATGCTGGCTGAATACTTATTAGATTGATAAGAAATTCTTAATCTCATGTCATTTAAACCATCTTCAATGTAAAAAGAAATAGGAAACTTTGCATTAGTCTCATCAAATTGAATTAATTCAAACTCTTGATTGCTTTCTATATCAGTCATCTCATAATTAATAAAAATATCAAACGGATTTTCTTTCGATAACTCTTTGTTTTTTGAATATTCCATAATTTTTTCAAATGGAATGCTCGAATTATCATATACTTCTATTAAATTATTTTTGACTATCTCCAATATCTCTTCAAAAGTCATTCCCTCATCAATTGGAACGTGTAAAACAGTTGTATTTAATAATAAGCCTATTAGTTCCTCTGTCTCTATTTTATCCCGATTAGCTATGGGCATCCCAACAACCATATTTTCATTTCTAGTATATCGTTGAATAAGAACAATGAATGAAGTAAGCATAAACATATATCGCGTAATACCGATACCTCTGCAAAATAAGTCAATATCATCCAAAATTTCATTTGAAATCTTTCTCTTTACTACTCCATCATTCGATTTTTTTTCTAAGGTAGTGGGAAGCTTTATTTCTGTCCCTATAATATTGGTTTTACTTTTCCAAAATTCCATTTGCCGCTGAGCACCAGCGGAAGTTATCCATTCATTTTGCCATTCTGAGTAATCCCCATATTGTATTTTTAGCTCGCAAAATGGTGGTAGCTGACCATTTAATAACGCTTCATATCTTTTTAAAAGTTCCTTATAAAATATTTTCAAAGAATGTCCATCAAAAATAATATGATGAAAAACTAAAATCATCATATTTTGTCCATCGCTAAGATTAACTATTTTTGCTCTAAAGCATGGACCATTTTCTAAATCAAATTCTATATTTGAGAAGTCAAATACTTTGGATTCCATATTTTTATTGTTAATATCTAAGTATTCTACTGTCTCGATAGTATAATAAGAGTAAGGATGAACTACTTGAATTAACTCTTCATTATCAATTTCAAATGTAGTCCTAAAGATATCATGGCGTAAAATAATGTCATTAAATGCTTTTTCTAAATAATCTTTTCTAAAACCATTTGGTAATTTAATTACAAATGGAATATGATAAGCCTCTTTTTTCTCGAATGTTTGATAAAGAAACCACATTCTCTGTTGGGAAAATGATGCTTTTGCAATATAATCTTCCTCATTAGGCATATAAGGTAGGTTAGATGACACTATATTATCCATTCTATATTCCTCCTATCTCTTAACTCTTTTTTTACGTATAGGTTTAATACTTGTATTTTCAAAGTCAGATTGTCCAAATTCAGAATTTTCAATATATATACATAATTTAGAAACGGTTGGATATTTAAATATATCGCTTACCTTTAAGTTAATATTTAATTGTTCTCTTAATGCAGCAATAACTTTTATAGCTAATAAAGAGTGACCGCCTATATCAAAATAATCATCATGCACACCGATATATTCAATATCAAGCACAGTTCTCCATATTTTCAGTACATTTTCTTCCAATACCGTTGTAGCAGCAGCCACTTCAGATTCTTCATGATTCCAGTTAGGTTCTGGTAATTTTTTTATATCTACTTTTAGATTTACTGTTAGTGGTAAAAATTCTAATCGAATAATTTTACTTGGTACCATATACTCTGGAAGATGTTTTCTTAAAATACTTTTTAGATTTTTAGTTTTATCAGTACTCTTATCAACAACGTATGCTATCAAACGTTCACTATTTAAATTGTCTTTTGAGGAAATAACTTTTGCTTCGCTCATTCCTGCAAATTCAATAAGCACTTTCTCTATCTCTATAGGTTCAATTCTATGCCCCCTAACTTTTATTTGGTCATCATTTCTCCCAACGTACACCATATTTCCATCGTCTAAATAATAACCAATATCACCTGTTTTATATATTTTTTGGTTATCATTAGAAAATGGGTTATCTAGAAATTTCTCTTTAGTGAGTTGGGGCTTATTTAGATACCCTTTGGCAACACCTTTACCTGCAATGTATATCTCCCCTAATACCCCTACAGGAACAGGACGCATATAATTATTTAGTATATAAACTTGTGTATTATTAATAGGTTTTCCAATTGGTATTATGCTATCTTGTCGATTATTGTAGCCCTTTTTCACTTCATACGTAGTGCATCCAACAGTCGCCTCAGTTGGTCCATACTCATTAATAAACGTAGTCTTTGAAGATGCTTGCAACCATGGCTTAATCATCTCGTAAGTTAAAGCTTCTCCACCTAAAATCCATTTATCACAATAATGGGATACTTCGTTAATATCTAGGTCGTACTCGAGCATTTTTAGATGTGAAGGTGTTAATTTAGTGAAACTTACTTTCCTAATATTAATTTGTTTGCTTAAATTATTAATTTCCTTAGATGGACTAATGAATACCGTTTTCCCTTGAGCTAAAGGAACTAGAAGACTTGTAAGAGTTAAATCAAACCCTATGGAACTATGGAGAATAGCACCTTCTCCTTCGTTATAATAATCAATCACTGCATGTTGTATATAGTTACCAAAATTTTCGTGACTAATCATCACACCTTTTGGTTGTCCTGTAGATCCTGAAGTATAAATTGTATAAGCCATATTTTGCAGCGTTATTTTTTCATTGTCATTATGCTCATTCATTATTTCTGTTGATAATAATTCATTAATAGAATAGATATGGACATTTATATCTGATAAATCTTCATATAAACCGTTATCACCTATTATTACTGTCTGTATTTGGGCATCTTCTAAAATGTAACGAATTCTTCCCTTTCCTAGAACAGTATCAATTGGAACAAAGGATGCTCCTAATTTCCATATGGCCAATATACCACTTAGTAAATTTATTTCCCTGTCCATATAAATACCTATCACATCTCCAGAGTTTATCCCTTTTTCCTTTAGCGAGGCCGCAATAGTATTTGTTTTATCAAATAGCTGTTGATAGGTATACTTTGAATTCCCATCAACCACTGCGTATGCATTAGGTTTTTTATAAACGTTCTCCTTAAAAAGCTCATACATGTGTTGGATATCTTTTTTACTATCTTTTCCTCTACTCAAATCATTTATAATATAAAGTAATTCGTCATGAGACATATAACTACATTCTTCTAAATTTTTATCAAGATTACTGATTATACTAAGTATTAGCGTTTGATAATGTTGTAATAATCGTTGAGCATTCTGATCTGATAAATAGTAACTATCGTACTTAATTTTTAAATACCAATTATTATTTTTGTCAGGAGTAACAATCATTGATATTGGGTAATGAGAATTTTCTCTTGTCTCATCATTCAGAACTACTAGTTCCTCCCAATCTCCTTTAGACAGTTTGGGGTATTTTTCAAAAACTAATATGCTATTAAACAAATTCTCTTTTTGGTTTATTTCACTAAGTTGTTTTAAGGATATGGGGGATATATGCTGATGCTGTTGAATACTATGTGATAAACTTTGAATATTCTTTAAATATTTCAGTGTTCTCTGTTCCTTAAAATCCACCCTAATTGGTAATGTATTTATAAACATACCTATTCTATGTTCAAATCCATCAAGGTCAGCTGGTCTTCCAGAAAAAGTAGAACCAAAAACCACTTCTTCAGCACTAGTATAATTATGAAGTAATAACCCCCATGCTCCTTGAAGAATTGAGTTAACAGCAAGGTGATTTTTTTTACCAACGTTTTCAATACGTTCAACTAATTCTTTGCTTACCGTTAATACTTTTTCATTTTTTCCAACATTTTCTCTTGTTTCATGATTATAAAAGAATTGAATAGGAGTTGGCGTATCAAATCCTCTTAAATTTTCTTTCCAAAAAAGTTCATCTGCTAATAGGTCTTTTTGATTTAACCAATCAACATATTCATTAAAAGATTCTCCAATGATATTATTTAATTTTCTGTCTCTTTTAAATAGGTTATAGTTTTCCATTATTTCTTCAAATAGCAATTCTAAACTCCAACCATCTAAAATAATATGATGATGAGTAAAAACAAATTTATATTTATTGTCATCCATATGAATAAGTGACCATCTTAAGGGTGGTTCTTTACTCAAGTCTGAAATTTCAGATATGTCATTATTGAGAATTTCTTCTATTGAATTATTATTCATCTCTTCTGTTAAAAAGTGCTCTTTCCAAGCTATCTTAATTTTTTTATGAGTAATTCTTAAAGGTTCTGAAAGTCTATCCCATTGAAAAGTACTCCTTAAAATATCATGTTTTTCTTGAACCGCGATAATACTTTCTTTTAATGCATGTATATTTAACTTCCCCTCAAAATCAAGTATTTTTTGCACGATATAATACTTTTTTTCGGGTTCATAAATAGTATGAAATAGCATGCCTTCTTGAACTGAAGACAATTTTGATATTGATTCTATATTTTCCATGAAAACACTCCTTTATTTATATAAAC
>NZ_JAQZSD010000084.1:0-14908 GCF_028674935.1 Lysinibacillus sp. CNPSo 3705
AATTGTCCCTGTGATTTTCCAATTTGTCAGTTCATTCGTTGTAAAGAACAGAATTCGGTCATCACCGTCAAAGACATAATCATACGTGCCCGATTTGCTGTCGTACATTTTGTCCACGAAGCTTTCTTTTATTTCGCTACCCGGTTCAATCGTCGGGTGTGAAATGACCATTTTATTTTCATCAAGAATAGAAGGATATCCATTTTTTCCGATACTGATAGAACTAGCGATTTTTTGGAGATTTGTCAATTTTATATCAATTGCTATTACCCCAGATTGATCTTTTATTTGACGAGCAATGGTTACGATCAAATCTCCAGTTCCTGCACCTATATAAGGCTCCGTAATTAGGACCTCTCCCTTTAATGCTGTAGCCTCTTTATACCAGTCTCGTTCTAAAGGATTGTAATCGGCGCTATTTGTTTTTGGTTCTAGAAAAAATGCTCCCTCATTGGTTCCAATATAAATGCTCTGAACATCTGGATGCAGCTTTATATATTGTTGAAATTTTGTTTTAACTGCAGACCCCTGCTGTTCATACTTTGAAGAATTGATATCCTCGCTAAAAAAAGTGATATCATTTATTTTTTCACTAATGGTCTTATCGATTAGTGTATTTAAAATTTCTACGCTTTCATTCGCACTAAAAAGTATTTCGTTTTTTATTGAATCTTTTGCTGATAAATACGATAGACTTCCTACAGAAATAACTGGAATTAGTAAGATAAGAGCAAATAATGTGTAAAGCTTGCCCTTAAAGCTTACAAATAACTTTTTCATAAACCGTTCTCCTTTTGTGCATTAGTTTTTAAGATGTGTATTTTGTACAATTTTGTGGTTTAGACTGAAAGAATACTGTTCACAACCTTCCCAAATTTTTCGTTTAAATATCCACCCTAAGCTTTTATCGGACGAAATACTCAAATCCAAAACCCCTTTTTCATTTTTTTGATTTTTCTAATATAAAACCTTCTATTTTTTCACTTCTTCATCATTCAAGTAAAAATAGAGCCCCTACCTACCATCCTGAATACAATATAACGAAAAATGCATTTATCCACTTTCCTGTAATAAAAAAGATTCTTTTGATACACATTTTTGGATACTGAACGCCCTAAGGAACCTTTTAAATACATAAATATCCACGCTATTTTCTTCTAAAAAGACTTCAAAAATGCTTAGGAATAAATCCTAAGCCCTTCAATATTTCTATTATTAAAGTTATTTTTGATCAATAAGATATATTTCTTTTCAACAAACGCACCCCTATAGTTAAAGTACAACTCTTCACAATATCGTTATAAGAAGAAAGAAATGATAATTGACAATAATTAAAAATTCACAATGGCAAAAAACAATAATGCTTTTTGCCTTTATTTTTTTTGAATGTGCTAAAAGAGGTATATATGGGTCCATGGAAACAAAAGGAATAGATAATTTTTTATAATGGTGTGACAAATGTCCTTTTGCCTAGGGGCGTTTTAGTTTTTAATTACGTTTTGGATAAATGAAATGAAGGTGATTTTTTGAAGGGAATACTATTTGCAGTTATTGGAGGAGCATTCATTATACTTCAAGGTACTTTTAATGCAAAACTTAGCTCGGATATCGGTATATGGTCGACAAGTATTATTACACATTTAATCGGTTTTGTTGTTGCAACTTCTGTATTTTTTATCAAGAAAGCAGGAACTGTGAAAGATTTAAAAAGTGTATTTAACATCTGGCATTTTTGGAGCTGTTATTATTTATGCAATGGGGATTACATTAAGGCTCATAAAGTTTTTTTTAATGCACATCCACGCAATCAGTTGTATGTAAACCGAGAGGTTGGTACAACAAGAATGCCTATACGCTTTTGGAGTAAGCCTGAACTTTCTGTTTTTTCATTAAAAAATCGATGATACTCGCAAGATTTTCTTTCCGTCTATTCTAGGAGAAATTGTTTTCTCCTGCTGTTTGTGGTATTGATCATTTTTGTTCCTGCCCCTTTTTTGATTTTAACTTAGATTATTCTATCACCAACTATATGGTTTATCTCCAATTTTAGGTGATATTTAAATAACTTTGCTTTCCAACCAAATTCATAATGAATTGTTAAGGTTCTCGTAAGATACTGTTTATCTGAAGATAATCTTTCTCTATTAAAATAATAATAGCAGTCGATATATATAGTGAAAAACAACAAACAATGTATTTAGGAGGATTTATGTTTAAAAGAAATAAGCATTTAGGTATTATTACAGCTCTTTCATTCGCAATATACATTCTACTACTTCTGTTCGGTTCATCTAAAACTGAATACCCATTAACTGATTTTACAAAAACAGATATTTATCAATACATCGGAACTGAGAGTGAAAAATTAAAGCTCCCACCTTTCTCTCCTGAAGACATTTCCATGGATGCAAAAGCGAATAATAGCATCGGCCGCTATGTAGAAAAAAATAAGTTTAATAAAGATCAATTAGCGTTACTTCAACAAGAGGTGCCCCTTTATTCAATTGAAGTTAATGCAGATAAGCAAGTGTATCAAATTAATCCTGTTACTGGACAATTAACAATGGCATCAGGAATCCAAATGCCTATCAGTGGACAAAAAGAGATAGTTAACTTCGTAAAGTCATACTTTGGCGAGGAATATGTTGCTCAAACGAAAGAAATTCCAGATAAAGGGGTTTTTGAAGATTGGGATCAGAAGTATGTTTTTACAGCTCCAGCATCACTACATGATATTACTAAAGTAATTGAAATTTATACAATCAATGATGCAATTGTAAAATTCCAGCATTTCGGGGAAGCCAATGAATATCCACTCACAGAGGAATCCATCTGGGCAATGATTACTCAAATTTTCTCGATTCTACTTCTTGGTGTGCTTCTCCTTATTGTTACCGTACAGCTTATTAAAAGGTTAAGAAAAAAGCAAATTGAGACCTTTTTCTGGCCATTCTTATGGTCAGCACTGGTTGGTTTTAGCTCGTTCTTCTTAGCTAGCGCAAGAGAAGGTTCCATAACTGGTTCGGGTGTGCTTGGGTCTGCAGTAATGGCCTACCTTACCTTCGCAACCTTGTTCATTCGTTGGGAGAAGTCTACCGAAAGCAAGGATACGAATATTGTTGAATGGAGAAACTCCATTTTCCAAGGGTTTCTTTTTATGCTCATTGGTTTTTCGTTAACGGAACTCTTCCTTTTTGTCGCTGGAATCTTTGGAGCATGGAAGTCCCCAGTGCTTAATTACGATCTCTTGATTAACGTCAATCCATGGATTCTTCCGATTGTTCCCCTTTTTATTGGTTTAAGCGCAGCCATTTGGGAGGAAGCTGTTTTCCGCAGATACATGATCCCATTTTTTGATCGTTTTTCTGTCGTTGCTTCTGTGATTTTAACATCATTTTTCTGGGGAATCCAACACTTAAGCTATGACGTATACCCATGGTATTTACGTATAATTGAATTTATGATTATTGGATCATTTTTCTATTTCATTTATAAAAAATTTGGCTTTAAAACGGCGATTTTCTGTCACTATTTCTATAATAGCTTGTTTACCTCACTCTTTTTATTCCGGGTTGATTTGAAAGTGGGAATTGTTGCTCTTATCCTTAGCATCAGTCCATTGCTAGTACTACTGCTTAAAACAAAATCTCAAGAGGTACGTATGAAAGAGCGTTGCTAAATATTGCTTGAATTAATGTGAATAGCGTAATTACAAAAGAAAGATTATAAGGCTAGAGCAAAAAAAGGTGTATGTATGCAATGTGGTAGTACAATGACTCCCCTGTTTCTACTCACACAAAAAAAGTAAGCCCGTCTTAATGTTCAACATGCCAAGAGTAGTATCATCAAGATAGATATTCAAAGAACAAAGACCAGGTTCAGCTGAGCCTGGTCCTTACAATTCTCTAGTTAACTCATCAAAAATTGTTTACCCACAATATAAAGAATTAAATGTTTGCCTAACATAAAATTGAGTATATCCTTGCCAACGCGGCAACGTTAACTTAAAATCACAGAATTTATTGTTGCTTCGAAAATTCCACCAAATCCTGTGACATTGTACCAATTTCATCTGCTGAGGCATTCAATTGTTCTGTAAGAGCGGCTTGCATTTGCGCAAGCTCACTAATTTTATCCATATAGTCAATAATTGTATCAATGGAAACCTTTATTTGCATTAAACTTGATTCAATATTACCTGTTGCCTCAGCTGAATTCACTGCTAATTTTCTTACCTCTTCAGCTACTACACCAAAACCTTTTCCTTGTTCTCCTGCACGTGCGGCTTCAATTGCAGCATTCAACCCTAGTAAATTTGTCTGATCTGCTATCTCTCGAATAAAATTTGAGATAAGCTGTGTTTCATTTGCTAACCCTTTAGCATCATTGGCAGCTCCTGTTGTTTTTTCTTGTGTGTTCGCGAGTTCCTGTGCCTGCATTGTAATAGCATTAATACCTACAACCATTTCATCAATAGAAGCTGATAACTCCTCCATACGTGTCATCGTTTCTTGCACATTTTGCTCTTTCATTTTTTCATGTGTAATATCTCGAATCGTTCCTGCCACTCGCAAAGGAGCTCCCTCACTATCACGAAGTGTAGTACCGCTTGCATGAAACCAGCGATATTCACCGGATTTTAACTGAAGGCGATAATCTACTTTAAATGGCGTACTCCCAGAAAAGTCTAATAAATGTGCACTAAATGAATCTAATGCAAACTGCTTGTCATCTGGATGCAAGCGGTCACTCCAAGAGCTCATAATATTCGGAAAATCGTGCTCATTCTTGAAGCCTAATGTTCTTCGAAATTGTTCACTCCACCAAAAGGAATTCTGTGGATTTAATGGATCGCCTTGATCTACAATCATATCCCATGGTGCTTCTATTAGAGCTTTATTAATTAAATCATAACGTGTTACATAGCCCTGTAATTTTTCCACTTTTATTTTTTTGTCATGAATATTCATCATCGTTCCTGTTATTTTATACTGATCATCAATAAGAAGAGAAACTGTTCCTGTAGTCCGTATCCAGCACTCTTGCCCACCACGAATGCATAACAAATGTTCCATAATAAATGGCGTTTGTGTCGCTAAACTCTCCTCTAGCATCTCTTTAAAATCAGAACGATGCGCCAATGCAATTAACTTCAGAAAATCTTGAAAACTGTCTTTAAGCGCATAACTATCCAATCCTAAGAACTCTTTTAATTCTGTCGAAACTGTAAATATATTGTTTGGATCATCTAAGCGTCCGTTCAACACTTGTAGTTCCCAAAGGCCCATTTCATTACTTTTCAATACATTATCCAATTTTTTCTGCAATTGCTCTTCAGATACTCGCTGAAGCTTATTTACTTGATTTAAATTATGTACTAACTGTTGTAATTCTTCATTTGTTGAGGCTAATGGATACTCATAATCAAATTGACCCTGTTTAGCCAATTGCAATTGAACCTCACTCAATTTAATTAGATTACCAATTGATGTGTTCTGTTCCTTTTTTAAAAACATTCTTAGTTCCTCCTCTATGTGACTAAATCTCACGATTAAGATTATGAATCTTAAATCATGTTTCGTGCTTTCACATTATAACCGACAAAATAGTTAAAAAGCACTCAGAAAATGTTATATCTTTTTAAAAAACATGCGTCATTACTAATTTTCTCTAGTTACGAGCATGTTCAAACAATTATTCATTAAATTAACATCAAAAAAGTCTTAGATTAACTGTAAAGAATGTTATTGAAATAAGTAATGATATTTCACAAAAAATAGCAGTACAGAGTGAATGATTCTTCACCTGTACTGCCCAGCTTTACAATATTTTAATGTTTAAATTTCAACACAAAAACTGTACCTTCTGCTCCCGATTGGACACTAATAGATCTATAGTGCAAATCGATTAGCTGTTTTGTAATAGCCTGTACCCGTTGTATCGTCTGTAGTATTAGTACCTCGATGTGGGGTTAGTTTATTTGGCATTTTAAAGGGAAAGAACCTGCTGAAATAATAGATGAAGATGGGACGATGTTTTGGATAGAAAGGCTAAAGTAATTGAGTCTTTCTAGTTGAGGTTCTTTTTTCTTTTTATGTTGCCAAAGATATTTGCTAAGATAGCATATATTAAGTTAGCAATTACAAAGGCACATGTAAAATATAATGTATAATATATAAACGTCAGCATTTTAATATCCTCCTTCTGTGCGTCCACATATGTCAAAGCTGTTCAAATGGATCTCGCTTATTTAAAGTAGAAAAAGCTACACATTTCAAACTATACTTTCCTATGATTACAAAATAAAAAATAAGTAAATTTGCAAGTAATATCCCAAGTAAACTAAATACAATCAATAAAAGAAACTCGTTTTATTTCCAAAAAAGTAACTTCCCTATTCACTATGTCGCTATTAGACCAAAGGACCTCTATGATGTTGAACTTCATTGGAGTCTTTCTAGTTGAGGTTCTTTTTTCTTTTTATGTTGCCAAAGATATTTGCTAAGATATCAAATATTAAGTTAGCAATTACAAAGGCACATATATAACATATAAATGTTAGCATTTTACTATCCTCCCTGTGCGTCCACATATGTAACCTGTTCAAGTGGACCTCGCTTATTTTTTTTAGTAGAAAAAGCTCGCTACACATTTCAAAATATATACTTCCCTATGATTCCAAAATGAAATATCCTAAGTAAACTAAATACAATCAATAAAAGAAACTCGTTTTATTGCCAAAAAAGTAACTTCCCTGTTCATTATGTTGCTATTAGACCAAAGGGCAACTTTGATGTTCCACTTCATTGGGAGTCTTTCTAGTTGAGGTTCTTTTTTCTTTTTATATTGCTAAAGATATTAGCTAAGATAGCATATATTAAGTTAGCAATTACAACGGCAAGTGCTACATATAAATACGTCAGCATTCTATTAACCTCCTTCTGTACATTCAGATATGTAAATTTTGTTCAAATGGACCTCGCTTATATTATTTAGCTCGCTACACATTTCAAAATATATACTTTCCTATGATTCCAAAATGAAAATTAGTAAATTTGCAAGTAATATTCCAAACTAAATCCTTGCATACAATCAATAAAAGAAACTTGTTTTATTTTCAAATATGTAACCGTACTATTCATTCAATATAATGTAAGTATATTGGAATTACCTTATAGTAAAATAATGGGCTCCTTAATAAAGGCTTAAAAGCTCAAAATGACTATTAAATAGATAGGGGAGCTTTGACAAAGACATAAGCAAAACTAATAAAATCGACTATATTTGTAAGAAACCTTATGAGTTGCTTACATTCATTTTGTGATAATGCATTCATTTACTATATTAGAATTGGTCCTTTTCAATCTTTCCTTTATTTTTCCAATGAAGTTTCTAGGATATTTTCTAGATAAAGTCGATAATTTGGTACTGGTACATGAATCAAGTTTTAGTGTTGATTTGTGAAGACCTCTATACTCGTCGCAACACTTTCGGTATAAAAATTATTTGCTGAAAGAAGTTAAACAACTTTATTGTTACTTAATATCTCTGCTTCAATTTAGCCATTTTAAATTTTTATTATCCATGCACAAAAAATTTTGATTTCGAATATAAAAAGTCCCCTAGATTTTTCATATCTAGGGGACTAAAATAGTGCCTCTCTTCACTATCTTTTATCCTAATCTTATATTATTTCAAGTGTATATGGCTTTGTACTAGCTCTACCGTAAGAATCACTTACTTCAATATAGTACGTTCCTTCATCCAGTTGGACTGTACCTACTTCAGGATCACCAGCTCCATGAAGATCTAAAATCTCTACTGTTTTTCCTTTTGCATCAATAATACGAATGACGCCATCTAGTGCTTTTTCTGTTTGGAGAGAAAATAACACATCTCGTTTGCGGTCATTGTTAAATTCAAAATAGTCCTTATCACCAAATGGAACACCTGCATTTAGATATTGAGTAGCAACCCATTTATCGTCTTTTTTCGTAAGTATAGTTGGCTTTGTCGGTATACCGTTAACTAACTTAGAATCTGCATCTTCATCTACTTTTTTATGATCAAACAAAGTTAAAGTATACGGTTGAACCGATACTTGTTCAAACGCTTTCTCAAAAGCAATTAAATAACCGTGATCCTTTTTAGCTTTAAAAGAGGTATCTAAGTTTTTTCCTTGTCCAAATTGAATTGCCGTTTCCCATTCTTCTCCATCAATTTCCATATCGCCATTTGTATCTTCAATAAGGAAGCCTGAAAATACCAAGTCCTTTTGAAGCTCTTTAGGTAATTGATCTAGCTGTTCCTTTGTGAATGGTACGGAAGAAACATGAATACTCATGACCTCATCTTTCCCCTGGTGTTTATAATAATAGTAATCAGCATCATCTTGATAAATGAGATGATTTTTATAAGTGATACCAGGTTGAATCATTTGAGGTGTTTCTTCCGTCTTATTATCTCTATTATAGGCTTCTGGCATAGCTGCTATTTTACTTGTTTTTAGTGTATATGGTTCAGAAGAACGATCACCAAGATTGACTACTTTCACAACATAGGTTTTGCCCTTTTTCAATGCAACTGGCTTTGTATCATTTTCATTATTTGTTGATCTAAGAAGTTGATCGATACGTCCCAAACCATTGGTTAATGAAGTAACTAGGTTTAATTTATTTGTTTCCTCATCATATTCATATAGAGTACTAGCTGGTAATTGGTTCATACCTTTTTTAAATTGGAAACCATATAAGGCATCTTCTTTCGCTGTAAATAAGAAGTAATCTTCATCATCTTCTGTTTGGAAGTATGCTTTTTGATTTTTACCAATATCAAAACGAATCGCTTTCTCCATAATTAAATCCACGTCACTTAAATCCACGTCTTCTGGATTTCCAGAGCCATCTTGAGGCGAGAACTTATTCAGTAAATCAGTTATTATTTTAGGTAATTGAGCATTTTGTACGTTATTTTCTAGCATTTCTTTATTTAATGGAAGCCCATCTTCGTCTTTAGGAATGGTAACGATTTCACCTTTTAATGTGTAAGGAATGATGGATTCACTTATAATATTTTCAGTGCCTCCGCTAAGGAAACTCTTAAGTAAAGTATCGAAAACGTTTCTATTAGTTACGCCTATTACATACTCTTTTTCAGGAATAGCATCGACAACAAGGCTTACTCCATTGCCTTTATCCGTTCCGAAGGATGCTTGGACTGGATGGGCGTTTATATCTTTATCTAAGTCCTCTTTTAGATAAAGTTCCAAAGATGCTTTTGTAACACCTGGAATACCAGATAAATCAAATTTCACTGTCGTTGGTTTATTTACTGTAAATGTAAAATAGTCTTGGTCTCCTTGATGATCTTCAGAAAGTAGGGTATAGTTTTTTCCCACTGTACTGAATGGGAATTTTTGAATCTTCTCCATATGCTCCATATCTAATGAATCAATTGGCAATTTTTTAATCGTTTGAGCTGTGAAGACGTAGTTAGAATCGCCCTTTGTGCTATAGCCGCCATTATAATCTTTAACACCAATTAGAAGGGTACCCTTTTGAACTGCTTTATATAGGTATCCTTCTTGCTTTCCTACGCGAACGTCATTGATGTTGATAGGTTCTACTTCTCCGTTGTGACCTTCAGGGTAAAAGTACAAATCAAATGCATAATCGTATTTATTTGCACCTTTTAGTGTTAGTTGAGCATATTCATTTGCTTCGAGATCTACCTTGTACCATTTCTTTTCGTCCGGCTGCTTGAATTCACCTTTTTCCGTATTCAATATATTCTTTTTAAGGACTTTTGCATTTTTCACACGCTCTTCTTTTGTTTCGGAATACTGTTTAGGTAAATTTTTTAAGTCGAATTGCAATGCTTTTACAGGATCGACAAGCCCATGTCCAAATGTAAGATCATAGCCCTTCTCCCCTAAATCCTTTGCGGTCATTTCAAGAATTGCTTCTATTTCATGAGGCTTTAAATTTGGATATTTTGATTTTAGTAGAGACGCTATACCTGCAACTACAGGAGATGCCATAGATGTTCCACTATCTACTTTAAAGGACGATCCTTTTTTCTTACTATAAAATGTACTGTATATATCTTCCCCTGGAGCTACTACGTCAACTGACGGACCATAATTTGAATAGTAGGACAGTTCATTTCTGTCATTCGTAGAACCTACGCCAATAACGCCTTCGTAAGAAGCAGGGAAGGAGTAATCATCTGTCGATTCATTTCCAGCAGCTGCAACAATAGTAATTCCTTTATCAATGGCTTTCTGAACGGCATCCTTCAGTAGTGAATTTTCTCCATAGCCGCCAACGCTCATGTTAATAACATCAGCACCTTGCTCAATAGCGTAAAGTATTCCTTGTGCAATGACGAAATCATTGGCCCCTTCTCCCCCATTGAATACATCAATTGGAAGGATTTTAGCATTTGGATTAATCCCATGTCCTCCAATACCATTATCTTTTGTCGCGCCAATAATTCCTGCTACGTGTGTTCCATGGCCATCAGGATAAGATGTATTGGCAGGTGCTGCAGCATTATATGGTGGAAGCACTTGAGATTTTAGATCCGGATGTTTAAAATCCACACCACCATCGATAACGGCTACTTTTACCTCGTGATTGCCTGCTAATTCTAGAGCCTTATCAATTTGAAGTAGGTTTAAATGATACATATCCTTTTTCTTTGGATCTCCTCCTGTGCTAAAGGAATGATACACGTAGCTTGGGGATACACTTTTAACTCCTTTTTGCTTGGCATAATATGAAACCGCTTTTTCTAAAGTTGTTCCTTTGTTTAGTTTGATAACATCGTATCCTAATGAAGGAATCGATCGGATCACTTTTGAGCCAATCTGTTTATGTACATTCTTATCAAGACCTGAATGTTTGACGATAATGGTATCCTTACTAATCCAATCCTTTTGATTTTTCAATGTTCGTTCCTTATTGCTAGCCAGTTTCACTAATTCTTGGTTTTTCGCTGTTTTTTGTGGTGCTTCAGCAAAGGCAGAAGTAGTAGGAACCATTAGTGCAGCAGTTGCTACTATAGCAATTGATTTTTTAACCCAGTTCTTCAACTGTTTTACCTCCTTGAATGTTTTAATGTGAGTCACATCTGTACTACATTGAATGATAGATTTCATTAATGTAGTGTAAGTATATTGGCATATCCTTATAGTAAAATAATGGACTCCTTAACAAAATCTTAAAAACTGAATAAGAGATTTATAGTAGATTAATGGGAATAAATCGAGTTTCTTTGATTGATTGTATACGCGGATATAATTTGCTGGGGAGATTACTCGTGAAGTAATAATAGTAGATATGCCTAGTTAATACACTAGGATCCATCGGGTGATTGGATTGAGAAATAAATTTATTTTTGCTATTAAGCATTTTTTGTTAGTTTATCTTCTTGTAAAGGAAGAAAAAGATCTTGTTATTGTAAGTTCTTCTGTTGAATTCGGTTCACTACAAGACTCTGATAATAAGGAATTACATTTTCGTATTAAAAATAACAGTTAGAATGAAACCAGAGTTAGGCTAGAAAATTTGATTTATTATCCAGATACTTATTCGTGACTTAATCGATACGGAAAGAATCAAAGTTTCTCACACATATTAAAACACAACCTTTGCCGAGTAATGCAACAATAGGTATTATTACTCGGAAGTTCAAACGAAATAAGAAAAGAATTTACTATAGATGCAATAAGAAAAAAATAGAGAAAGAACGAAGCAGTCATTGTGGAAATTTACGATGATTCTAGAACATGTGGAAACATATATCGTTGTAATTGTTATAGCGTCAGGAAAATAAGGTTATCCTGACGCTACCCAAGTAAAGTTACAAACAACTAATTTGAAATTATTGCATTATTGACAGTTGCGCTGTCCACGATTTGAATAAATTTTTTAACCTTATCATTCTCATCAAATTCATATAGATGGCAAAAGTCTGCTACAAATGATTTTCCTGTTGCTTTATACGTCCCACTATATTTTCCGTAGACGATAACAGTGTGATTATTAAACGCATAGATTTCATCTTTTGCAGAATAGTCATCCCATTCGGTTCCAAGGCGTTCATGTACGTTTTTCACTACTTCATTTGGACCTACATAAGTACCCGCATAAGGAAATCCAGCAGCTTCTGTCCAAGATACATTATCACTTAAATACGTTTTGAAGGCATCCAATTTACCTTCACCAGTTAATACATATGTTTCATGTAATAATTTTTGATATTTATTCATAATATTAACCCCAAGGAATTTCTTTCATTACAACTTTAGCACTTAATTCTAATACGCCTTTATTTGCATAGCCTGGATATGCTGCTTCAAGTTTTGCAACAAAATCCGTAGAAGTTTTACTTACTTCAGAAGAGTTAATTGCCGTTTTTAGATAATTGATAGTGGCAATAAGTGCTTGATTATCTAAAGATTTTTCAATTGAACCATGGCTTGGTACGATTATATTAGCATTTAATCCTTGTAACACTTTCAAGTTTTCAATCCAAGATTCCATTGCTTCTTTTGAGCTAGTATCTGCTAAGAAAACGTGTATTTCGTTAAATATATCAATGCCACCAATCAATAATTTTAATTCCTTGTTAAATAAGCTCGTTCGGTAATTATCTAAGCCTACAAGTTCAAATGTTAAATCTTGAAAGTCAATTGTTTTTTCTGCTAACACTTGAGGCAATACAACATTACTTGGTGCGTTTTCTCCAAGTGCATCTTTCCAAACTTTTAACTTCCCTAAGACAGAATGAATGATATGTTCAACAGTAGATTCTGTAGCATACGCAATGGCTTCTGGATACGCTGCTTTAATACTTTCTAATCCAAAGTAGTAGTCAGGATCTCCATGAATAATGAAAATTTTATCTAATGATAAGTTATTTTTTTTCAAATAATCAACAATTTCTTTCGAATCGGATTGCGTAAATTTCGTATTTATTAGGAATGCATGTCCTGCCTTTTCAACTAAGGTTGCAGTCACCATAAAACTTTTTTCTTCAGAACTAAATATCGTCAATTTCACATCATTTTGATTTATTTCGATTGTTTTAAACATACAATTTTATCTCCTTTTTGGTGAGGTTATTTAAGTTTTATTAGTTTCACATGAATTATAAATACCCAAACTTTCATAAAATCATTACATTTTTACCCCCTTTGTTTAATACAAATCTTTAAAACGCTCTTCAATTTTATCCGACGTCATTACTCCGCCACCAATAGGAATTAATTGATTATCCTTGTGTAGAAGTAAAGAAGGATAACTATTTATACCAAGTTGTTGAACCATATTGAAATCATTTTGAACTTCTAGTATAGTTTCTTGAGATTTTAGCCGCTCTAGTACTTGTTCAGGATCCAAATGATGGTCAATAGCTATCTTACGATATGTTTCAGGATCGCTCAGACTTTTCCCATCATAATAAAACGCTCTTTGCATAGCTGAAGTAAATTCTAACAAACGGTTCGGTGCTAGTGAACGTAAAGCTGAAAAGCCAATTGCAGCATCTTTGGAATTCATAGTAAAAGTACCTTCTGACACCAAAGCCTGATATGAAGGACCAAATTCTGCACCAGTAAGTTGATTAATTCTTTTATTACCTTCTGATATATATGAGAATTTTTTTATTGGTAGATTATCTAAAAATAATCCTCCAGATAAAACAATTAACGGCACTTCAGGGTGTTTTTTGTAAAAACCTCTAATACTTTCTGAAAATCCATAGCACCATCCACAATATGCATCCCATACATATATAAGTGTGTCTTGTTTTGTCTCCATTAAAAACGCCTACCTTTTTTTTATTATGAACCAATCTCGCTGTTACTTATAAATTCTCAGCTAATTTTTTAATCGTAGAATTGCATCTTTTGTAATCTATTGTGCTTTTTCAGGCGAATTAGCCTTCAAATCGAAAAATTACATCATTAAAAAATTTCGAGCCCCAATTCTAGTTCTGCAGCTTGACTTCAGAGTAGAAAGCACCACGTGTTTGAATTTGACAATGCTTTTCACCTGTAACAGTTGTTGTTACAACCTGTTGTAACCATTATAGTTACAATAGGGATAAAAGTCAATTCTTATAAGTCCAAAAATCAAAATCTCTATATAAACGTTGATATATCAACGGTTTAAGCGTTATCAAATTGGTGAAAAAATAAAAGAAATGTAAGAACTATTTGAATTAATTAAACAGACTAAAATCGTTTTGACGGTAAAACACTGGGTATTTTTTTATCAAATTGTTCCATTAATAAAATAACGATGTAATGACATAGATATAATCTCATGGTTATCAAAAGGAACAAGTTCTTTTTATTTCTTACCTTCGAATGTTTTTATTAAATTGTAGTTTGTGTGTGAATCTACGTTTTACTTGATAAAATCCTATTTCGAAACACTTCAAGAGAGTTTCGTTGGATGATTTGATGTTTTTTGTTAAAACAACTTTTCCTAATCTCACCCAAAATTACATTTAGACTTTAACACTGTTCAATTTCACAAAAAAAAGCAATACAGAGTGAATGATTCTCCACTTGTACTGCCAAATATTTTAATGTTTAAATTTCAACACAAAAACTGTACCTCCTGCTCCCGATTGGACACTAATCGCTCCATCATGCAAATCAATTAACTGTTTAGTAATAGCCAACCCTAGTCCTGTACCCGTTGTATCGTCTGTAGTATTTGTCCCTCGATAATATCGCTCAAAGAGGTTATCGAGCTCCTCCTGAGGAATTCCCGGACCTTGGTCGGCGATTGTCAGCATAATCTCCTGTCCTATATTTTGCGCTTCTACATTTACCTTTGTACCGTCAGGCGTATATTTTTTAGCATTCGTTATGAGATTATCTAAAATGCGC